>NZ_AP014936.1:3300000-3445000 GCF_002355415.1 Sulfurifustis variabilis
CACGCCACCAGGAGGGTCACGAGCAGTCCGCCGCCCAGGGCCGCGGACGGCAGCCAGCCGGGCCGGAGGGTATAGCCGAGGACCGGAACGAAGCTGAAGGACAGGGTGTGACCGGCCGTGTCGATGACGTTCTCCACCGTCGGCACTGCGGGCCCGAGGCCGCTGCGCGCGAGCGCGACGACGCCGGGCGCCTGCCCGCCAGGACGAAAATACAGCAGCTCGCGTTCGCCCGCGGGGCTGGTCTCGTAGACCG
Organism: Sulfurifustis variabilis; assembly: GCF_002355415.1. Taxonomy (GTDB): domain Bacteria; phylum Pseudomonadota; class Gammaproteobacteria; order Acidiferrobacterales; family Sulfurifustaceae; genus Sulfurifustis; species Sulfurifustis variabilis. The sequence continues at coordinate 3,300,254 of NZ_AP014936.1, forward strand.
AGACATCGAGCCCGGGATCGCCAGCCTTGCGCAGGGCTGCGTCAACGAGGTCGCTCCAGCGGGAAACGCCGGCGACGACGCCTACGAAGTGCCGGCGACGGGACGCGAGATCCTCGGTCGATACTCCTCGGCGGTATACTGGATAGAACAGGACCTCGAACACCGGACGTCGAGGGTCCTCCACCTGGTGCGCGGCGAAGGCCGGACGGCCGGTGTCGCGCGCCTGCTCGATCGCCTCGAGCTCGCGCTGCAGCGAGGCCAGGTCGAAACCCGAGAGGTGCCAGCCGTGGATCAACGGAAAGACCGGCGGCTGCGTGCCGGCGTGCGCGGGCGGCTCGTCGTGCAGGACAGGGAAGTATTCTTCCCGTGAGGGCGCCGGTACCAGCCGACCGGCGTCGTCGAGGACATGGATACCATACTGCGGATACTCGCGCCGGGCGCGCGCCTCGAATACCGCGCGCTCGGGGCCACTCACCCGCGGGATCCAATGGAGAGCGACGAGCGCTTCACAGCCGGAGAGCAGCGGCTGCGCGAGCCGCGTGAACTCGGCGGCGGTGACCCTGCCGAGGGCAGCGCCGTGCAGGACCGCAAGAGAGCGCGCGCCGTCCAGCTGATGTTGGAAGCAATGGTCAACCTCGGAAGTGACTTCGCCCACCACCTCACGAAACGCCAAGTCGACACGGTCGCGCTCCCAGAGTTCCAGGCCCCGGTACGCGAGCACCGACAGCGAGCCGCCAAGTATCACGGCCAGGACGACGGCCGGATACGTGCGCCCGGCGATGCGGTCCCGATGCGCGCCCCGCGCCCACAACCGGGGCTTCGCCGACGCATGCCCTTGCCGGGTTCTGAACCGGGTCACGCAACGCTCCTTTGAGCATAGCGCTCGGCATCAGACGGGCTGCCGGATCCCGGATCGTTTCCCATCGCACCCATTTTTTCGTCAGGCCATCCGCCGGCGGAGCCGCCGGATGGCCACGGTCAGCAACAGCGCGCCAATCAGTCCTGTGGCGGCCAGGCGAGGCCAGAGTGCGTCGAGCCCGACGCCCTTGAGGAAGAGTCCTAGCAGCGACTCCATGTAGTGGCGCAGCGGGCTGAGCTCGGCCAGGTACTGGAGCCACCGCGGCATGCTCTCGAGCGGCACGAGCGTGCCCGAGAGGAACAGCACGGGAAACAGCACGAGGAAGGACACGAGGAGCGCCTGCTGGAGCGTGTCCGTGATCGTCGCGACAAGGATCCCGATGCCCATGCTGCTCAGCAGGAAGACGGCCGAGAACAGTACGAACAGCAGGAGGCTCCCGCGCAGGGGCGCGCCGACGAGGGCGGCGATGACCAGGCTCGGAAACAGCGCCACCAGGCCGACGATCAGCGGCGGCGCCATCTTGGCGGCGACCAGCTCGGCGGGCCGCGCCGGCGTGACCAGGAGCTGCTCGATCGTCCCCGACTCCTTCTCGCGCACGATGCCGGCCGCCGCGGTGATCACGCCCACCATCATCCCGGCCAGCGCGATCATCGACAGGACCATGAAGTGGCTGTAGGTGAGCTGCGAGTTGTACCAGACGCGCGGCCGGTTCTCGACCGCGAGGCGGCCGCCGTGCGGCGCCCGGTGCTCGAGCGCGAAGCGCAGCACGATGCGCTCGGCGTAGCCCTTCGCGACGCTCGCCGTGTTCGCGTTCGAGCCGTCGAGGATGAGCTGCACCGCGGTCCTTTCGCCCCGGACCAGGCGCTCCCCGAAACCGGGCGGCAGCACGATCGCCGCGAGCACTTCGCCGCGATCGAGGAGCCGCGCCAGCTCAACCTCGCGCGCCACGCGGTGGTCGACCCGGAAGTAGCCGGAGCGCTCGAAGCGGTCGACGAGCTGGCGGCTCGCCGCCGAGCGGTCGAGGTCGCGCACCGCGGTCGGGAGGTCGCGCACATCGAACGAGAGCGCGTACACGCACATCAGCACCTCGATCGTGTAGAGGTACAGGATGAGGAGCAGCATCAGTCGGTCGCGCAGGAACTGAATCAGCTCCTTGCGGGCGAGCGCGAGTCCCCGGCCGCGCGCCGCCATCACCCCACCTTCTTACGGAAGAGCCGCGTGGTGAACGCGAACACGACGGCCGTATAGAGGACGAGCAGCGCGAACTGCGGCCAGAGCACGGCGAGGCCGACGTCCTTCATTGCGATGCCACGCGAGATCTCGATGAAGTAGCGTGCCGGGAAGAGATACGTGTAAAGCTGCATCATCGCCGGCATCGTGTAGATCGGGAAGAGAAATCCCGAGAAGAGGAACGACGGCATGAGGGTGAGGACGAGCGCAAGCAGCATGGCCACGAGCTGGCTGCGCGTGACGCTCGAAATGAGGAGCCCCAAGCCCACGGTACACACCACGTAGATGAGGGTCGCAGCCAGGAACAGGGGGAGGCTCCCGCGGAACGGCACCTCGAACCACCACAGGCCGGCCGCGAGGATCAGCAGCATCTCGAGGAAGGCGATCCCGGCGTACGGGATCGCCTTGCCGGCGATGAACTCGAAGGGCCGGATCGGCGAGACGAAGATCTGCTGCACCGAGCCGGCCTCCTTCTCGCGCACGACGGCGAGCGCGGTGAGGAGCGGCGGGAAGGCCATCAGGATCACGCCGAATAGCCCGGGAACGATGTAGTTCACGCTCTCGAGGGGTGCGTTGAACCACACCCGGGCATCGAGCACGACCGGGAGGGGTACGGATTTGCCGGCCGGCGTCTGCGCGAGCGCGAAGCTCTGGACGACGGCCTCGGCGTAGCCGACCACCACCATCGCGGTGGCCGAGAACGATCCATCGACGAGTGTCTGCACCACCGCCGGCTCGCGCCGCGCCAGGCGCCGCGCGAAACCTTCGGGGATCACGAGCACGAGCCGCACCCGCCCGCGGTCGAGCAGCTCGCCGATCTCGTGCTCCGCGCGGATCTCGTGCGCCAGCCGGAAGTAACCCGAGCGCGGGAAGGCGTCGATGAGCGCGCGCGAGGCCGGGCTCCGGTCCTGGTCGTAGACCGCGAGGCGAGCCTCCTCCACATCGAGCGATAGCCCCGCGCCGAAGAGGTAGAGCATGATCAGCGGCAGCAGGATCGCCACGGCGATCGTCACCGGATCGCGGCGGATCTCGCGCGCCTCCTTCCAGACGACCGGACCGATGAGGCTCTTCATCCGGCCGCGCGCTCGCGTTCGCGGAGGAGCGCGAGGCGCTCCTGCTCCATGCGGACGAACACCATGAACACGTCCTCGATCCCGAGCGGCACGCGCTCCACGCGCCGCACGACGTGCCCGGCCTCCTGCAGGCGCGCGAGAATGCGCGGCCGTGCGCGCTCGGCATCGTCGACGAGCAGGTGCAACCGGTCGCCGAAGAAGGATGCCTGCACGCCCTCCTCGTCGCGGAACAGCGCGAGCGCCGGGACCGGCTGGTCGCATTCGAGCTCGAGCATCTCCTCCGCGCGCATGCCCGCGCGCAGCTCCTCGGGCGCACCGAGGGCGATCAGGCGCCCGTTGTAGAGAAGCCCCAGGCGGTGGCAGTGTTCGGCCTCGTCCATGTAGTGCGTGGTGACGAACACGGTGACGCCGCGCTCGGCGAGGCGTGCGATCAGCTCCCAGAAACGCCGGCGTGCGAGCGGATCGACGCCGGCGGTCGGCTCGTCCAGGAACAGCACCTCGGGTTCGTGCAGCACGGCGCAGGCGAGTGCGAGGCGCTGCTTGACCGCCCCCGATAACGCGCGCACGAGCCGCCCCTCCTCGCCCGCGAGTCCCGCCAGACCGAGCGCCCAGGCGCGGCGCGCGGCGAGCGCGGCGCGCGGCACCTCGTAGACATCGGCGAAGAAGTCGAGGTTCTCGTGCACGGTCATGTCCTCGTAGAGCGAGAAGCGCTGGGACATGTAGCCGATGCGCGCCTTGAGCGCGCGCGCCTCGCCGCCCACCTCGTAGCCGGCGACCGTCGCGCGGCCCGCGCTCGGGGCGAGCAGCCCGCAGAGCATCCTGATCGTGGTCGTCTTGCCCGAGCCGTTCGGGCCGAGGAAGCCGAAGATCTCGCCGCGTGCCACCGTGAAGCTCACCCGGTCGACGGCCGTGAAGCGTCCGAAGCGCCGGGCGAGCTCGCGCGCCTCGACCGCCGGGCCCGGGCGCGGCGCGCCCCGCGTGGGTGCGGGCGGCGGGGGCAGCGGGGGCGCCGCTTCGGCGAGGCGCGTGACGAACACGTCCTCGAGGCTCGGCGGCACCTGACGCACCGCGGTCGCGGCGATCCCGCGCTCGGCAAGCGTCGCAGCCACCGCCTCGGCCTGGACGCCGGCGTCCACGCGCAGGTGGATGCGTTCGCCGTAGACGTACGGGCGCGACCGCGGAAAGGCCTCGCCGAGGACCGCGAGCGCCGGACGCTGGGGGCGGGCGGCGAGCTCCAGCATCGCCCCCGGCATTCCGGCGCGCAGCCGGGACGGCGCGTCGCAGGCGATCAGCCTGCCTTCGTGCATCAGCCCGACGCGCGTACAGCGTTCCGCCTCGTCCATGTACGGCGTCGAGACCACGATGGTGGTCCCCGCGATCAGGGCCTCGTAGAGGATATTCCAGAACTCGCGCCGCGAGACCGGGTCGACGCCGGTGGTCGGCTCATCGAGCAGCAGCAGCTCGGGCTCGTGGATCAGCGCGCAGCACAGCGCGAGCTTTTTCTGCATGCCGCCCGAGAGCGCGTGCGCGAGCCGGTCGCGGTGCGCCTCGAGCCGCGCGAAGGCGAGCAGGCGCCGCTTGCGCTCGGTGCGGGATGCCTCGGGCACGCGATGCAGGCGTGCGAAGAAGTCGAGGTTCTCCTCGACGGTGAGGCGCCCATAGAGGGTGAAACGCTGCGACATGTAGGCGATGCGCGCGGTGATCTCGGCCGCCTCGCGCACGCTGTCGTAGCCGAGCACGGTTGCCGTCCCGGCGCTCGGGTCGAGGATGGCGGCGAGCATCTGCAGCGTGGTGGTCTTGCCGGCGCCGTCCGACCCGATCAGCCCGAAGACTTCGCCGCGCCGGACGGCGAGCGCAAGGTCGACGACCGCGGCACGCTCGCCGAAGCGTTTGGTCAAGCCACGCGCTTCAATCGCCGCCTGCGGCACGACCGGTGCTCGGCCTCACCCCGGCACGACGAGCCGCTCGGGCCACTCGGCCTGCGGCTCCCAGCGGATCCACGCATCGGCCGGCATCCCCGGCTTCAGATGACCCTCGCCGCCCTCGAGCGCCAGCATGACCCCGAACACCAGCCGCGCGCGTTCGTCCGGCATGTGCACATCCTTCGGCGTAAACTGCGCGCGGGGATCGACACGCGCCACGCGCGCCTCGAAGTACCGATCCGGGAAGGCGCCCACGCGCACGCGCGCGGGATCGCCGAGCCGGATCTTGGCGAGCTCGCGCTCGGGCACGTACACCTTGAGCTCGAGCTGCGCGAGGTCGGCGAGCACCGCGATGACGCGGCCCGGTGTGGCGAGCTCGCCGACCTCGATCCCTTTCGTGAGCACCGTCCCGGCGATGGGCGCGCGGATGACCGTCTTGTCGAGCTGCGAGCGCAGCAGCTCGACTTCGCGTGCGGCCGCCTCGCGCCTTGCCGCCGCCTGGGCCAGCGCCGCCGTGAGCGCCTCGACCTGACCTCGGGCCTCGCGGAAGCGGTTCTCCGCCTGATCCAGCATCTGGGCAGAGACATCCCCGCTCGCGCGCAGCTTCCGATAGCGTGCAAGATCGGCCTGCGCGGTCTGCAGATGATGCCGCCAGGTGCGCAGCTGCTCGGCCGCCCGTTCCTGCGCACGCGCCGCCGCCGCGACGTTCGCCTCGGCCTGCTTCAGGCGCGTGCGCAGATCGGTCTCGTCGAGCCGGGCGAGCACCTCGTTCGCCTCGACCGTGCGCCCTTCGACGAGCCGGCTTTCCAGCACGCGTCCGGTGACCTCGGCCGTGACCTGCACCTCGGTGGCCTCGATGCGACCGCTACCGTAGAGAAAGCCTTCGGGCAGGGCTGGCGGGGAGAGCCACAGGAAGAGCGCGTAAGACAGCCCCGCCAGCGCGAGGAGCGCTACCAGAGTCCACAACCAGGTCCTGCGCATGTCGGGCCTCGTCGCTAGGGGGCTTCGAGCAGCGCGTCGACGGCGAGGAGCTCGGTTTCAGTGAGCCCGCCGACGAGGGCCATGAGCCGCAGTCCCGCGAGAATCGCCGCGTAGCGGGACGCCGCGAGCTCGCGGCGCGCGCCGTAGAGCTGCTGCTGCGCGTTGAGCACATCGAGCGCCGTGCGCGTCCCGGCGGCGAGACCTCGCTCGGCTGCTCCGAGCGCCGTCTCGCTCGAGCGCACGGCCTGCTCGTAGGCCTGCGCCTGGGCGATTCCGTTCTCGAGGCCGAGATACGCCTCCTGCGCGTCGAGCCGCGCCTGCCGCGCGGTCTCGTCGCGCTCGTGGCGTGCCTGCTCGTAGCGCGCCGCCGCCTCGCGCACCTGAGAGCGGAGCGCCCCGCCCGCGTAGAGCGGCATCTGCACCTGCACCCCGACCGACCCCGCGGTCGTGTCGACACCAATGCCGAAGACGCTGTCGTTCTCGCTCGCGTCGGCGTAGTTCGCGACGAGGTCGAGCCTGGGCTCGCGCCCGCCCTCGCGCCGCGCGAGCTCCTGCCGCGCCACTTCGACGGTCTCGCGCGCGATCGCCGCAGCGAATCCCGATTGCTCGGCCGCGTCCGCCCAGTGCTCGGGGTCTTCCGGCCGAGGCGGCACGAGCGCGACGGGGGCGCGGAGCGGCGCGAGCGCGCTCACGGATCGCCCGAGGAGCTTGCGCAGCGCCTCTCGGCGGACACGCACCGTGTTGCGCGCGCCGATTGCCCGGGCATGAACGAGGTCGAAGCGCGCCTCGGCCTCGCGCACGTCGGTGATCGCCGCGACGCCCGCCTCGAAAGTGCGCCGGACGCGGTCGCGCAGCGCGGTGACCGCCGCGAGCTCGGCCTCGAGGTGACGCAACGTATCCTCGGCGAGCAGCGCGTCGAAGTACGCCTCGGACACGCGCAGAATCAGCTCCTGCAGCGCGACCGCGTAGCCGATCTCGGCCTGCGTGGCGAGCGCCTGCGACTGTCGGTACCGGGCGAGCTTCGCCCGGTCGTAGAGCGGCTGGTTCAGCTCCACGCCGTAGCGGTTACTGTTGTAGGACCGCGTGCCGCTCGGAAGGAGCGGGTGGGGCCGCTGGAATTCCACGTCGAGATCGTTGTAGGTCGTATCCGCCCGGAAGCCGAGCGTCGGCAGGAGGAGCGCGCGACCCTGTGCGCGTTGCTCGCGCCCGGCCCGGAGAGCCGCGCGCGCGGCGGCGATGCGCGCGTCGTAGGCCGCGGCGAGCCGAAACGCGCCGGCGAGCGTGAGGAGATCGGGCGCACGCGACGCATCGGCTGCGCCGGCGCCTGTCGGCAGCCCCAGGGAGAGGACAATCAGCAGGAATACCCGTCCGGCGCCCTGCACCGAGTTCCCTTATCTTCGCGTCCAGTTGAACACGGCGGGAATCGCGCGCTGCGAGCCGGGCAGCCGGACACGCAGCTCGATGCGGTAAGGGCCCGCTCCCGCCATGTAGAAGTACCCGCCGTAGCTCATGGCACCGGCGATCTCCATCGGCTCGAGCCGCTTCTCGGTGGCCGGCGATCCCTTGCCCGCGACCCTGGCGGTGACGTCGGCATCGGTGATGCGTTTGCCGCTCTTGGCATCGAAGAGCGCGATGACGATATGGTTCTCGCCTGCCGGCACGCCGTCGTGCATCTGTCGCTCGGCATGTTCCGGGCCATGGCCGCGGACGACCTGCGCCGGGACCACGCCGAAATAGATCGCGACGCCGTCGACCACCTGCTGGTGGAGCTGCGCCTCCAAGGGCGCAATCACGGCGAGCGCGAGCAGGGCGCCCAACCACCGGTAGACAGCGCGGGACGTCCGACTCTTCATTTTGACCTCCGTGACATCTTGTTGACCGCCGGGATCGATCGAGCCGCGTCTAATCTCATCCCCCCGCGCTCAGCAGCGTGTCGTGCCGGCGCAGCAGAAAGAGCGCGAGGAACGCGGCCAGCACCGGGATCGCCGCGATGAACAGGTGGCCCTCGCCGAAGGGCGACAGCAGCTCGCGCCAGCTCGCCGCCGTCGATAACGCGTGCACGAGGAATCCGAGGCCGTAGCTCAGCGTCTTCCATGCGCCCGCGAGGATCGCGAGCGCCAGCACGACCTCCAGCCCGCCCGCGAGATACACGGTTCCCGTCCCGGCGGCGATGCCGTAGAACTGCGCGAATACGTCGACGCTCGTCTGCGGCGCGACGAGCTTGTCGATGCCGAACAGCAGCAGGAACGCGCCCAGACCGATGCGCAGGATCAGCAAGGGAACGGAAATCTCTTTCGTGTTCATGATTCACCTCCGTCCGGGCCGCGAGGCATTTTCCCCGCCGGCCGTCACGACCTCGCCCACTCGAATCGCGCCCGCACCGGCCGGGCTCGCCCCGGCAGCCGCACCTCGAGATCGATGCGGTAAGGCCCCTGCCCGGCCAGATACACGTAGTTGCCGTAGGTGGCTGCCCCGGCGACGACCATCGGCTCGAGCCGCTTCTCGATCTTCCGGTCACTCCCGGTGATCGTCGCAGCGACCTTCGCGCGCACGATGCGCTCGCCGGTCTTCTCGTCGAACAGCGCGACCATCAGGTGACTCTCGCCCGCCGCGATGCCGCCGTGCATCTCGCTCTCCGGATGCTCGCGCGGGTGGCCGCGCACGAGCTCGGCAGGGACCACACCGAAGTAGATCGCGACCCCGTCCACGATCTGGCGATGCCCGCCCACCGCGCCGTGGACGGGCGCGAGCAGGGCGAGGATCAGCAGGCCGGGGAAGATAGCGTGTCGCGCGCGCATGACGTTCGATGGCCCGCCAGGACACTCAAAGCCCGCGGTGCGACGGTCCGCCCGGGTACGGCATCATGTCGTCCATCTGCTTGCGCATCTGGTCCATCTGTTTGTCCATGTCGGCATCGGTCATCATCCCTTTGCCCGCCATGCCCGACATGCGATCGAGCATCGTCGCCATGGTGCGCATGCGCTCGGCGATCTGCTTCTGTTCCGTGGCGCTCAGCTTCCCCTGCGACATGTGGCCCGACATCTCCTTCATCTGTTTGGCCATGTCGCTCATCATGCCGCTCATCTTCTGCGCGCCGGGACCCCCCATTTCACCCATCATCCCGCCGCCCTGGCCTCCGCCCATCATTCCGCCCTTCTGTCCGCCCATCATGCCGCCGGTCTGGGCGTAGGCGCTCGCCATCCCGAGCAGAGCGAGCCCCAGACCCACTGCGATTGCTTTCCGTACCGTCTGTTTCATTGCCGTTTCTCCTTCTTGCTGGTTTGCGTGTGCGCCGCTGCCGGCGCGGTTGCGGGGATTCGATCCCCGGGGTCCTTCAATCCCCGCCTTTTCCCGGTCGCGGCACGATGAGCCGCTTCCACTCGGGAAGAAAGGCCGGCGTGCGCGCGGCATAGCTGCGATACGCCTTCCCGAACCGTGCCTCGACCTCGCGCTCCTCGCGCCGGGCGAGGCGCACGTACATGTAGAGAAGTACCGGGAACATGAGAAGCGTGAGCAGCGTCGGCCACTGGACGAGGAAGCCGAGCATGATGAGCACGAACGCCACGTATTGCGGGTGGCGCACGTATGCGTAGGGGCCGGCGGTCGCGAGCGTGCCGCTCTTCTGGGCGGCATAAAGCACGCGCCAGGCCGAGGCGAGCAGCCAGAAGCCGCCGCCGATGAAGGCAAAGGAGAGCAGGTGGAACGGCCCGAAGTGCGGATTGCTCTTCCAGCCGAAGAGCATCTCGAGCAGGTGCCCCGCGTCGTGCGAGAGCCAGTCGACCCCGGGATAGCGCGACTGCAACCAACCCGAGAGCAGGTAAATGGTGAGCGGAAAGCCGTACATCTCGGCGAAGAGCGCGACAATGAAGGCGGACACCGCCCCGAACGAGCGCCAGTCGCGGGCACTGCGCGGCTTGCTGAAGCTGTAGAGGAAGATCAGGAACACGGCCGAGTTGATGATCACCAGCGCCCAAAGGCCGTAGGCGGCTGTCGCATCGGGACTCATGGACGGTCCCCTTTCGGCGGCTCGTGACCGCCGTGCCCGTGGCCGCCATGGCCGAAGAGGTGCAGCAGCGGGCAGAGGGCGAGCAGGATGAACGGCAGCGCGCCCAGGGCGTGCGCCCGGTGCTCGGTGAGCAGGAAAAAGCCGGCAATGACGAGCAGCCCGAGGAATGCGAGGCCCGTTCGCGTGCGGTACCAGGAACGCGGTGCCTGCCCGTGGTCATGCGCCATGCGCCACCTCCTTTGATCCGTCCCGTGCCTCGGCGAGGCGCGCAACGTTCAGTACCAGCCCGTCGACCCCGAGCACCCGTATCTCGTCCCCCGCCCTCAGGGCATCGCGGGACTCGGCGTTCCAGAGCTCGGCTCCGAGCTGAACCGTGAGCCGGCGTCCGCCCGCGTTCACCACCCGCCCGCGGCCATGCAGGATGGCCTCTCGGCCCGTTTCCACCGGACGGTGCGCCGAGCGCAGTGCGAGCCCATAGGTCCACACGGCTACGGCAAAGATCACGGCATATACCGGCGCGGCGACTTCGATCGGCCACAGCCAGAAGACGGGCAGACCCAACATCGGCAACAGGAGAAGCAGATGACACACGGGTATCCCTCCGGCCAGGTCATTTCGGCATGTCGGTCGGATCGAGTTCAGGCACCCGGCGCCACCGGGGCAGAAACCCCGGCGTGTGCGCCGCGTAGCGGCGATACACCTCGCCGAACCGGGCTGCGATCTCACGCTCCTCTCGCCGGGCGAGGCGCACGTACATGTAGGCGAGTACCGGGAACATGGCGAGCGTAAGCAGCGTCGGCCACTGGAGCAGGAAACCGAACATGATGAGCAGGAACGCGAGATACTGGGGATGGCGCACGTACGCGTACGGACCTTCGGTCGCGAGAGCGCCCATCCGCTGCGCGGCGTACAGCACGGGCCAGGCGCGCGCCAGCAGGAAAAACCCGCCGATGATGAGCGCGTAGCTCAACAGGTGAAACGGGCCGGTGTGCGGGTTGGCGCGCGCGCCGAACAGCATCTCCAGGAGATGACCGGCATCGTGCGAGAACCAGTCGACCTGCGGGAACCGCGTCTGCAACCAGCCGGCGAGCAGATAGACCGTCAGGGGAAAACCGTACATTTCGGCGAAGAGCGCCACGAGAAATGCCGATACACCGCCTAGTGCCCGCCAGTCACGAGCGCGCCTGGGCTGCGTAAAGCTGTACAGAAAGAGAATGAACACGAGCGAATTGATGATCACGAGCGACCAGAGGCCGTACGCCGGGAACGAGAACGTCGCATGCGGCGTCATCGCCGACCTCCTAACTTCGCCATCGCGCCATACCCATGTCCTCCGTGGCCGAAGAGATGCACCAGCGGACACAGGGCGAGCAGAATCAAGGGCAGCGCACCGAGCGCGGGGTGCTCGGTGAGCGGAAAAAAGGCGGCAATCGCCAGGAAACCTGGAAACGTCAGGCCGATACGCGAGCGCCAGAAAGTCCAGGCCGCCGTGTTGTCTGCTTTCGCGTGAGCCTGGTTCATTTTGCATTTCCCTGCTTGGTTCCCCGCCCGCGGCGCGTCGCGCCCTCTCTTGCCTGGTCGACTGGACCCAGTACGCGGCCTGCGAGCCACCAGGTGTAGATCATCGCGCCAACGCATCCGATCGCGATCGCCGCCGCGACTGCGGTCACGACCGAGAAACCGAAGCGCAGCCAGGCCCACACGGCCAAACCGACCATGGCGATCGCAAAGCCGGCGAGACCTGTGCTCATCGACCGGGTATGCCAGCCATCCATCACCGCCTCCTCGCGCGACTCTGCGCTCACTCGACGATCAACTTGCCGCGCAACATGCCCATCTGGCATGCGAACTCGTACTCGCCCGGCTGATCGGGCAGGAACTCGACCGGCACGGTCTCGCCCGTCGGCAGGCGCGTGCTCTTGTTGAAATCGGGCAGCAGCACCATCTCGGAACAAGCCGCCGTCTCCTCGCGCCGGAAGTTGAGCCGCACCGGCTTGCCGTGTTCCACCACGACCACGTCCGGCGTGTAGCCGCCCTTCACCAGGATCATGGCCTCCTGATAGCCGCCCGAGGTCAGCGCCGCGCGCGTGCCTTTCGCCCGCTTCATCCAGAAGAACCAGACGATGAAGGCGACGAGCGCGAGGCCCAGCGCCGTGACCATCCAGCGGTCCGGGGTCATGCGATGGCCTCCTTCGGCTGGAAGTAGCGCAGCCGGTTGGCGTTGGTGACGACCGTCACGGAGCTGGCGGCCATGGCGGCCGCGGCGAGTATGGGCGAGAGGAGAACCCCCAGAACCGGATACAGCACTCCCATCGCGACCGGGATGCCGAGGGTGTTGTAGATGAACGCGCCGAACAGGTTCTGGTAGACGTTGCGCATGGTCGCGCGGCTGATCTGCATGGCCGTCACCACGCCCTTCAAGCTTCCTTTAATAAGGGTGATGTCGCTCGCCTCGATCGCGACGTCCGTGCCCGTCCCGATCGCCAGGCCGACGTCCGCCTGAGCGAGGGCCGGGGCGTCGTTGATGCCGTCGCCCACCATGGCGACGGTCTTGCCTTCGAGCTGCAGCTTTTGGATCTCGTGCGCCTTGTCCTGGGGCAGTACTTCCGCCAGCACGCGGTCGACCCCGACCTGCCGGGCGATGGCGCGGGCCGTTCGGGCGTTGTCGCCGGTGATCATGATGACCTCGAGCCCCATCCGCTTGAGGGCGGCGATCGCCGCCTGCGAGTCGGGCTTCACGGTATCGGCCACGGCGACGAGACCCGCCGCGCGCCCATCGACCGCGAGATACATGGGCGTCTTGCCTTCCTCCGCGAGCCGCTGCCAGTCGGTCTCGAGCGCGGCGCTGTCCACACCCCGGTCCTTCATGAGCTTGGCATTGCCAAGCAGCACCGCCCGGCCCTCCACCTCGCCGCTCACCCCGTGACCGGGGACGGCGGCGAAGTCCGCGGCGTCGGCGAGCGCGAGCCCGCGCTCCTGCGCGCCGCGCACGATGGCCTCGCCGAGCGGGTGCTCCGAGCCGCGCTCGAGCGAGGCCGCGAGGCGCAGGACCTCGCCCTCCTCGAAGCCCGCCACCGGGACGACGTCGGTCAGCGCCGGTTCGCCCCGGGTGATGGTCCCGGTCTTGTCGAGCACGATGGCGTCGAGCCGTTTCGCGGTCTGGAGCGCGTCGCCCGAGCGGATGAGGATGCCGTTCTCGGCGCCCTTGCCGATGCCGACCGTGAGCGAGGTGGGCGTCGCGAGCCCGAGCGCGCACGGGCAGGCGATGATGAGCGTGGTGACGAGCACGATCGTCGCGTACACGATGCGGGGCTCGGGCCCGATGTCGTACCACGCCACGAACGCCAGCACCGCGAGGATCATCACGGCGGGCACGAAGTAACCGGCCACGCGGTCGACGACCCGCTGGATCGGCGCCTTCGAGCCCTGCGCGTCCTGGACCATGCGGATGATGTTGGCGAGCGCCGTGTCCTTGCCGACCTTGGTCGCGCGGAACCGGAAGCTCCCGGTCTTGTTGAGCGTCGCGCCGATCACCTCGTCGCCCGCGTGCTTCTCGACCGGGATCGACTCGCCGGTGATCATCGACTCGTCCACGGCGCTCGATCCCTCGAGCACCTGACCGTCGACCGGGATCTTCTCGCCCGGGCGCACCACGACCGTGTCGCCGACCAGCACCTCTTCGACGGGGATATCCTGCTCCCGGCCGTCGCGCAGCACCCGCGCGGTCTTCGCCTGCAGGCCGATGAGCTTCTTGATCGCCTCGGATGTCCGACCCTTCGCCTTGAGCTCGAGCGCGAGGCCGAGCACGACCAGAGCGACGACCACGGCGGTCACGTCCCAGAACACCTCCGCAAGCGCCATCTCGGGGAAAAGCTGCGGGAAGGCCACGGCAGCGACGGAGTACAGGTATGCGGCGGTGATCCCGACGGCGATCAGCGTGTGCATGTTGGCCGAGCGGTGCTTGAGCGCTGCCCACATGCCGCTGAAGAACTGGGAGCCGGACCACAGCAGCACCGGCAGCGTGAGGAGCCCGAGCAGTGCCCAGACGATGCGGCGGGCGGCGCTCCCGGGCGCCAACCACTCGCGCAGACCCGGAATGAGGTCGGGGTAGCTGAAGGCGATGACCGGCACCGAGACGGCGGCCGCGAACCAGAACTTGCGCATGAGGGTGCGGTACTCCTGCCGCCGTTCCCGCTCCTGCTGGTCAATGCCCTCCTCGGTGGCCGCCGTCGCCTCGGTCGCCTCGTAGCCGCTCGCTTCGATCGCGCGCTTCAAGCCCTCGAAGTCGACGACGCGCGGCTCGTAGATCACGTCGGCCACCGGTTCGGCCGGATTCACGGTCGCGGAGAGCACGCCCGGCGTACGCGCAAGCGCATCCTCGACGGCGGTCACGCACGAGGCGCAGGTCATTCCTTTGATGGCGAGGCGCACGCGCGCGGCGCCGGCGGTGAACCCGACGCGCCGAATGGCCTCGAGCAGCCGCGCCACCCCGGTTCGCGCGGGATCGTAATCGACCACCGCCACCCCGGTATGGAGATTGACGGCCGCGTGACCGACGCCGGCCTCGGCGCGCAGCGCGTCTTCGATGCGCTGCGGGCAGTCGGGGCGGCGCATGCCGCCGATCGGGATCACCACGTGCTCGCGTGGCGGCGCGGCCGGCTCCACCCGGAACAGCGCGGCATAGTGCTCCGGCTCGGCGAGAAACTTCTTGCGGCAGAACTCGGAACAGAAATGGACCGTCTGACCGCGGTATTCGAGGCGTGCCGGAGCCGTCTCCTCGTTCACGGACATCCCACACACCGGATCAATCGGCTGCCGCTTCACGTCCATCGTCCGAACACGCTCCAGGTCATGTTATTGAACGCGCGGCGAAGAACGTCCGGAGCTCGCCCTCGCTCGGCTGGCCGCGGAAGACGACCTCGTCGTCGACGACGAGGTTCGGCGAATGGCGAATGCTGTACCGGACAATAACCTCCGGGTGCTCCTCGACGAACACGACTTCATAGGGGATGCCGAGGTCGCAAAGCTCGCGCTCGAGGTTGGGGCAGTGGCTGCACGTCCTGGTGGCGATGATCTTGACCGACATGAGGCTCTCTCCATTCGATTGGCGTTTCGTGGCTGCGTGCGTCACGCCGCGGCGTCGCCGCAACGACACCAGATGCAGCCGCACTCGACGTGATCGCAGCTCGCATCCCGGCGTTCGCTCCGGTAGCGCCGCTTCGCCCAGGGCACGAGCGCGCGTTTCAACCGGGACGGGCCGTAGTGACGGCGGAGAAACTCCCTCGCGTCTCCCCGCGCCTGGTAGCGGAGGAGCAGGCCGTAACTGCGATTCCCGACGAGACCGTAGAGCGCCCGGTCGACGATCGAGGCCTCGACGAGCGGGCCGATCTCGCGCCGCCAGGAGGCGTCGTAGTCGCTGCCCTCGATGAGGCTCCGGGCCGCGAGCACGCCCGAGCGGACGGCCAGGCGAATCCCGAAGCCCCAGAGCACGTCCTGAAATCCTGCCTGCTCCCCGGCGACTACGTGCAGGCCGGAACGGGCCGTCACCGGCAGGCGAAAATTGCCCACCCCGCCATGGGGCTGCGGGTTCCGCATTTCCAGGCCGATGAGCCGGCGAAACGCCTCCACCGTGCGGCGCACGTAGAGCTGCTCCTCTTTGAAGCCCGAGTACATGCAGCTCTTCACAGTGCCCCTCTTGCCGAGCACCAGGAGGTAGGCATAACCCTTGGGCGCGAGCGCATCGTCGCAGATCACCCAGAAGCCCTCGGGCATCGTGGTGTCGAAGTGGTACCCGACCGCGATTGCGTCCGCCGCCCGCGGCCCGACGGCGAGCACGCCTGGGCCGTCGAGCCGATCGAGCCGGCTGCGGAAACGGACCTCCACGCCGAGCAACTGCGCCTGCGCGAGCAGCGCGCTGTCGAGCGACCAGGGCGCGGGACCGCGCTCGATCATGTAGAAAAGCGGGGCGCGGCTCTCCACGGGATAGGCCCGTCCCCGGGCGTCGAACGCCGTCCCGTTGCGGCAAGGGAGGCGGGCGAAGTCGGTCGCCAGGCCGAGCTGACGCCACTCGTCGAGCGCGTCCGTCTCGCTCGTCCAGTTCTCGACGCCCTGAAGATCGCACCCGAAGCGATAGCCGACCGTCGGGTGGGCCTCGTGCACCACCACCTTTCGCCCGGCGCGCGCGAACGTGATCGCCGCCGCGAGCCCGGCAGGACCCGCACCCGCGATCTGGATCGTATCCGTCGTGCTCACTTCCGCGCTCCCGGTCGTATGGCCATGGCGCCCCCTCAACGCTGCAACAGATCCGCGTGTCGCTGCAGGTACTCCTCGCGGCTGATCTCGCCGCGCGCGTAGGCCTCGTCGAGCAGCTCGAGCGCGGATTTCTCCTGCCGTTCGACCCGCTGCCAGCCCGACATGTGGCCGCCGCGGTCGAAGCCGTGCCCGCCGCCGTGCCACCACCAACCGATTGCCAGCACCAGCATCGCCGCCAGCATGACGGCCCCGGCGTCGCCCCGTTGATATCGCTTCATCGTTCAGCCTCGCAGTGACTCTGTGTGGCCCGTTCACGGAACTCGACTTCGCTCTTCGCCTCCGCCCTCATCAAAATCTCCCGGACCGCATGGTCGCCAACGCCCATGCAAGGCCGAGCACGGCCGCAATGACGAAACCGGCGAGCCCGATGAGGGGGATCTCGCCGTAGTGCGGCCCGGCGTGGAAGGTGGTCACGATCGACGAGCCGATCACGATCGCGGCGATGATCAGGCTGAAGGCGAGCCGGTTGCTCGCACGGTCGATGTGCGCCTGCAGATCCTCGATCCGCTCGTGGCGCAGGTGCAGGCGTACCTCGCCCCGCGCGAGCTGGCGCCCGAGCCTCTCGAGGCCTTGGGGCAGGCCGCGCAGCCCCGCGCGCAGGGCAGTGAGGCCGCGGTAGGCCCGCCCGACCGCAGCCGGACCGTCGACCTCCGGCCGGAGGTCCCGCAGGATCAGGCGCGGCACGTAAGCCTCGAGCATCGCCAGCATGTTGAATGTCGGATCGAGCTCGCGCGCGAGCGACTCGAGCTGCATGAAAACCTTGGCGACGAGCAGCAGCTCGCGCGGCGTGCGGATCTCGTAGCGCCCGGCGAGGCGGATGAACTGCCGCAGGATCTCGGCGAACGAATACTCGCGCCCGGCAATCGCGTAGTAACGCTCCAGCGCCTCTTCGAGGTCGCGGATGAACGCCGCGCGGTCGACGGTCTCGGGCGCCACCCCCATCTCGATGTAGAGATCCGCCATCCACTCGGCGTCCCTGAGAACCAGCGCGACGCACAGTCCGCGCAGGTGCTCCTGGTCGCGCGGGGCGAGGCGCCCGACGATGCCGAAATCGTGGAAACACAAACGCCCGTCCGGCAGCAGGAACATGTTCCCCGGGTGCAGGTCGCCGTGGAAGAAGCCGTGCTCGAAGAGCTGCGTGAGGGTGAGCTGCGCGAGGGCCTGCGCGACCCGGCGCCGCTCCGCCGCGTCCTCGGGGTAATCCGCGCCCAAGCGCCGTCCCGGGCTGCGCGCCATGGTGAGCACGCGCCGCGTCGTGAGCTCCCAGTACACGTGCGGCACGTAGACCGAAGGCTTACCAGCCAGGTTGCGCTGGAAGCGCTCGGCGTTGCTCGCTTCCATGTGGAAGTCGAGCTCGCGCGCGACCGTCTCGGCGAACTCGGTCACGAGCCCCAGCGGATCGAAGCGCCGGCTCTCGGGCACGTGCCGCTCGAGCAGGCGCGCGAGGAAGTACAGGAGCTCGATGTCCGCGCGCAACAGCGCCTCGATGTCGGGCCGCTGCACCTTGACGATCACCGCCGTGCCGTCCAAAAGCCGCGCCACGTGCACCTGGGCGATCGATGCGGCCGCGAGCGGTCTTTCCTCGAACGCCGCGTAGAGCTCCCCGAGCGCGCGGCCGAGCTCGCGCTCGATGAGCGCACGCGCCTGCTCGGATGGGAACGGCGGGACGCGATCCTGGAGCGTTGCGAGCTCGGCGATCACTTCCTCGGGAAAGAGGTCTTGGCGGACGGAGAGCATCTGGCCGAACTTCACGAACGAGGGTCCGAGCTCCTCGAGCGCGAGACGGAAGCGGCGGGCTTCCGGCCCCGAGACGGCCCCGGCCGGCGGCGCGCCCTCCGGCACGTGGATTTTCAGGCGCAGCCGCTCGAGGTAATGGACGAGCCCCTGCGCCGCGAGCACGCGCACGATGTGGGCGAGGCGCGGCAGCTCGCGCAGCGGCAGGTGCGCCTTGCGCTCGCTGCGATCGGCCGCGCTGTCGCGCGACGGGCTCATGGCTGGCGCCGGCACCCGCACCTGACCGCCCGACCGGCGCACGCGCGCCTCACTTCGCCTCCAATGCCTCGATGTGGCTCAGCATCTGGTCGACCATCTGCTGCATCATCTGCAGGCGCTGCTGGGTGGCCGGGTCGCCGTGCATCATCTGCATCATCTGGTGCATGTCCCCTCCCATCATGCCACCCTGGCCTCCGCCCATGCCGCCGCCCGGGGTTCCCCCGCCCGAAGCAGCAGGCGCCTGGCCCGCCGTCGGCGGCTGCCCGCCGCCCGTTCCGCCCGCGCCCGTCTGGCGCATCATCGCCATGTTCTCGCGCATCAGCTGCATGTGCTGCTTGAGGAGGCGCCCGCGTTCCTTGGGGTCCGTCGTCCGGCGGATCTGCTCGATCTGCGACTGCATCTTCCCGATGTTTTGCTCGAACGCCGGGGGCGCCTTCGGCGCCGCTGGAGTCGGGGCCGCGCCCGGCGGCGGCGCCGGAGCGGTGGCGCCGGGCGCCGTGCCGGGCTGTCCGCCTGGCGGATGGTGCTCCTCGACCGCGAGCGCCAATGGCGCCAGCGCGAACAGCGAGAGAGCGGCGAGCGTGTTCACGTTTTTCATTTCAAGCGTCTCCATGGATTAATGGCGGCCGCGTCGTGGCCGGTTTTCGCGTTCGGTGTTGCTCTGGGCGCCCAACTCATTCAATCCTCCGTCAAGGCCGTGATCAGGCCGCCCACGTCGTTGCCATCGGGCGCACCGCCCGGGTGCGCGTGCCACAACCGCACCGCCCGCTCCGCGCGTCGCCGCACGGCGGTCAGCTCGCGCGCGTGCCTGGCCGCCTCGCGCAGCCGCGGTTCGACGATCGCGCGCGCTTCCGGACACGGCGCCCGCCCCCGTTCCGCGCACGCCAGAAGCCGGCGTATCTCGTCGAGCGAGTAACCGAGCGCCTGCGCGCGGCGGATGAACTTGAGCCGCCGGAGCTGGGGCTCGGGGAACAAGCGATAGCCGTTGGCGGGATTGCGCTGCGGCCGCAGCAGGCCGATGCGCACGTAGTAGCGCACGACGTGCGGCGGTACGGCGGCCGCGTGCGCGACGCTGTTGACGGTGGCGGCGATCTGTCCATGAAGAGCCATTGCGTATGTCTCTCGAGCCTGTGCTTACGTTTCTACACCTGTGCGCTGCACACAGGTCAAGCACCGCGCCGGGAAGACGCCTAAGGCGCGGAGCAGGCAACGGGAACGGCGAGGTGGCGGAGAAGTAAAGGCAAAAGGATTGGCCCGCGGCCCTATCGATGCCGCGGGTAATCCCAAGCTAGGGTGCACCTCCCACCGCTTGGAAGGACGCCGAGAGGCCTTTATTCAAGCGCCGACCTGCCGGTGTACGCGTTCGAGCCTTGCGCGCACCTCCTTCGCGAGCTCGGTGATTTCCGGGTTGTCGGTGAGCTTGAGGACCGCGATCGGGTCCATGAAACCCACTGTGATGCTCGTATCCGGCTCTTCGCGAACGACCACGTTGCAAGGGAGCAGCAGGCCGATATCCGGATCGGCGCTGAGCGCCCGATGGGCGAGCGGCGGGTTGCAGGCACCGAGGATCCGGTAGGGCCGGCCCTCGACGCCGAGCTTCTCCTTCATGGTCTTTTTCACGTCGATGTCGGTGAGCACGCCGAAGCCCTCGCGCTTGAGTGCCTCAGTGACGCGTGCAACCACCTGATCGAATGTCCCCTGGACGTTGATGCTGAAACCGTACATGGATCACCTCCTGCCGTGCTGCCCGGTCATTGCACGATCGCCATCTGGTGCCCCTCGCCGCCTGGGAGCTGGATCGTTCCCTTTAGCGTGAAGGTCTTCTGGTCGATGACCCAGATGGTCGGCGCCTTGGCGCTCGAGACGTACACCTTTCCGGCGCCGTGGATCGTGTTGAGGTGGTACGGGGCGGGCGACAGGCGCAGCGTGCGCGTTTCGCCGCTCGCCGTGTCGATCGCGACGAGCTTCTCGTCTCCGCGGGCGGTGGCGTAGAGCGTGCTGCCGTCGTCCGAGATGTCGAGCCCATGGGCGTCCTTGCCGACGGGGAAGGTGCGCGCCGGCTTGCCGCTCGCGACATCGACGGCGGTGACGACGCCGGCCCGGGGATTGGCGACATAGATCGTGCGCTCGTCCTTCGAGAACACGAGGTGCTCCGGCCCGGCCCCGGCCTCGAGCGTCCGGACGACGGTCCAGGTCGCGACATCCACTTCGCTGATGGTGCCGTTGCCGCTGTTGCTCACGAACGCGCGCTTCCCGTCGTGCGACATGAGTGTGTAGTTGGGCGCCGGTCCGGTGGCGACCATGCGCACGACCTTGTTCCCCACCAGGTCGACCACGCTGACGTAGCCGCGCGTCGGATGGGTGGAGATCACGTAGCGCCCGTCGCGCGTGACGGTCTCATGATGGGTCCAGCCCGTGACCGGCACCGTCAGCATCACGTGACCGTGGATCGGATGGATCACGGCGAGCTTGCTGTTCGGCGTGTCGTGCGGCGCCCCGGCCGGGACCGGCGTCTCCTTCAGGCTGCCGGCGATCAGGTACTCGCCGTCCGGCGTCGCCACCAGGCCGTGCGGATTCTCGACATCGGGATAGGTCGCGGTGATCTGATCGGTCGCCGCGTCGACCGCGATGACCTTGTTGCCGGAGCCGAGCGGGATATAGACCGTCGGCGCCGCGGAAGCCGTCAATGCGCCACCCAGTAAGGCAGCGCCGGTAAGCAGTGTCAAAAGGGTTTTCATCGAGTGTCTCCTTGAGCGTTCATTTACGTTGCGCCGCACCGAAGCGGCTCCGAATGTAGGCAAGGACCGCCATGATTTCGCTCTCGGTCAGAGCGGGGTTGCCGCCTTTCGGCGGCATCGCCATGGGCGAGCCGGGGCTCGTCGAACCCTCGATCGTGCTCTTGAGCAGCACCGCGTCCGGTTTCGACAAGGGGCCGGCCGGGTCGTTGAAATCGGGCACGCCCGGCATGCCCCCTGCGCCGTCGGGTCCGTGGCACACGGCGCAGGTCTGGTCGTAGACCGCCCTCCCCTGCTCCACGGCGACGTCGGCGAGCCCCGGGGCGGACGCAACGAATCCGGTCCACGCAAAGGTCACCGCCCGCATCGCGGTCCTGACCATCGCTGCCCCCCTTCACGACCTGCCGCCGAGCAGGTACTTGACCAGCGCGGCGACCAGGAGAATCAGAATGAGCCAGTAAAGAAGGCCCATGCCGCCGAACCCCATGCCCCAACCGACGTGTTCCATCTGTCACCTCCGTTTGCCTGAGAGCATTGCCACCATGAGCCTGCCGTTAGCGCCCCATCATGCCGCCCGGTCCATAGCCACCCTGCGGTCCATACCCGGGTCCGCGACGCCATTGCTTGAGCTGCTCGCGCTGCTCCTGGGTCAGGAGCTGCTGGATCTCGTTATCCGCGGCGACGTGCGTCTCCACCATCTGCCGGCGCAGCTGGCTGATGTCGGCGTAGACCTGACCCACCTGCTTCGGGTCCGGTTGATCGGCTTCGTACAGGCCGCGTAGCCGCGACTGCTGATCCATGATCTGGCCGGCGACGTTCCAGTGCTTGCGGCGCTCCGCGTCGCGGATGCGGGCGATCTGGCCACGCTGCTCGTCGGAAAGATCGAGCGCCTCGAACGGCGCGGTACCGCCCATGGCCCATTCCTGGTCCATCGTGCCGGGCCCCATCATGCCCGGGCCCATCATGCCTCCTCCCCAGCCGCCCATCATGCCGCCGCGCATCATGCCCGGTCCCCCGCCCCAGCCAGGGCCATATCCGTAGCCGCTGGGTCCCATCATCTGCTGCATGGTCTGCCCATCCATCATGCCGCCCCATTGCGACCAGACCGGCGCCGTGGTGGCGACGAACGGGACCGCGATCGCACCGAGGACCAATGCCGAAAGTTTCTTGCGGTTCATGGTTTGCTCCTTCTCTGTTGACCCATGTCGGGATGCGCTCTTTCGCTGACGTCGTCCATAAGCAAATGCTAAAACTTGGGTCCCGCGCGCAGGTCAAGGGGCATCGTCGATCTTCCTGGCTACGGCCACAATCAACGGGCGCCCGCCGTTACTCGCACCCATCCGTCACGTGAGACGCAGTAGCTCCTTGCCCGCATGGAACACCCGCAGCTCGCCGGGTTTGAAAGATTCCCACGGCCCCTTGTCCAGCAACTCGGTGACGACCACCGTCCGGCTCGACCCGTCGACGCCTTCCGAGCGCACGTGCAAACGGTCGTGCCCGTACTCGATCAGCAGCGCGCCGTCGGAGAGGAGGAAGTTGAATCGCCCGTGGCTCGCGATGAGCCCGCTCAGCGCGGCGACCTCTCGCAACCACGCCTCACGCTGCGCGTCGCCCTCGTGGAAAATGAGGACGAGCTGCTCGAGCAGAAAGCAGAAGGCGCGCTCGGAATCGGTATCCCCGTCGAGCGCCGAGACGCGGGGGTGGCAGCAGCCGTCCGGTTGCAGCAGCGTCGTCACCTTGCCGTTGTGGGCGAACATCCAGGAGCGGCCGCAGCAGTCGCGCACGAACGGATGCGTATTCGCGAGCGTACGGGTCGTCCGTGGGTTGGCCTTGCGCACATGAGCGAGGACGAGGCCGGACCGCACGCTCTCCGCGAGCCTGCCGAAGCGTGCGCTTCGCGCGGCCGGTTCGGGCGCCTTCTCGACGACGAGACGTCCTGCATCCAGGAAACCAATGCCCCAGCCGTCGGGATTATCTGCGGTCCCCCCGCCGTGCCGCCCGAACTCGAGAAGCAGCTTCCCGACCCGCGCCGGCGTCGCGCTGCTGATGCCGAGTAGCTCACACATCTTTCGTGTCTTGACCCACCTGGGGATGCGCCCTCTGGTTCACGTCGTGCACCAAGCCGATGCAAGTACCGGCCTTGCCACGCCAGTCACGCCACGTCGATCTCCAGCGCCGCCGTCTCGATCAGCCGGCACCAGCCCTCGTTCTTGCCATGCTGCTCCGGCAGGCTTTCCCAGATTGCGAGCGCCCGTTCCATCCGTTGCTGAAGCGTGAGGAGCTCCGCGATCTTGGCGCGGTTGTCCTCGATGCGCGCCTTGAGGATCGCGCGCACCTGGTGACACGGGGACTTCCCCTCGCTGCTGAGCTTCAGGAACCCACGGATTTCCTCGAGCGTATAACCCAGCCGTTGCGCCTGGCGGATGAACCGCAGTCGCCCCACGTCACGCAACGAAAAGAGCTTGTAACCGTTGTCCGGGTGGCGTGCCGGCTCGAGCAGTTGGATGCGGGCGTAGTAGCGGATGACGTGCGGCGAGACGCTGCCGCGCTTGGAAAGCTGGCTCACGGTGAGCATTCTTATGTACCTCCGTGCTGACTGCCTGAACCGACCCCGCAGCGGCGGGGACCGCGAGTAAACGTAGGGATGCGCGCGCTCGCCGCGCACGAAATCCCGGGACAGTCAGCTAGTTCAGGAGGTGCCCGAAACGCAGGTAGAGGGGTGAACGCGGCGGGAACGGCGGTGCGCTCGACCACGAGAGCGGGGAGACGAGCGGCATGGCGAGAAGGCCGACGAAGAACGCGAGCAGGAGCGCCGCCTGGAAAATGGGAGAGGAGCCCGTGGGGAGCGCCTGCGACTCGTGGTCGAGCGCCGTGGCGCAGAGCGCATGGCCGCTCGCCTGCGCGTGGTCATGGCTGTCGCCCGCCGCCCCGCCGTCCGCATGCTCAGCCGCGCCCGAAAAGATGCTCGTCACCCCCTCGCAGCACGGCGAAAGCGCGCCCGCGACGGCCAGGACGAGCCAAGCAACGAGCAGCCTCGCCGCGAGCGACCACGGCCCGCGGCGCAGTCTCTTGTGCAAGCGTTGGATGGACATCTTCGCTACAGTCAGGCTGCTCCCGCCATAAGTAGGTGTCAGGTTACGAGGCGACCCGAGGTCGAACCTTGATCGCGGTCAAAAAAATCTGAATCCCCGGCCCGTTCCTGATGCTCCAGATCCTGGGAACGAAAACGACGGGAAAACCTAGAAAGCAATGGCTCAATATAGGTTCCAGGCACAGCTGCACAGCGACCTCAGCTCGCCCTAGGGGTCTCCCGCGCTCGACGCACCGATCGCATCCAGCTAGGCTCTCGGTTCAGCTTCGTTGGCCCAGCGTAGGTGACTGACAGTCTGGCCAGCGGATGGCTCCGATGGCGACGGAGACGACCGCGGAAGGAGGGGATGTGACAGCGACGACCGAAAACGACCTGCGGGACATGACGAACCGGGCTATGGAGGAAGCGCTCGCGAAGCTACGGCGCCTCCTCGATGCCGCAGCTGCGAGCGCCAGCGAGACCGGGTCGCCCGTCGTACTCGATGACCATCTTCAAGGCGAACTCGAGTACGTGGTCAAACAGGCCGTCGCAATCGGGGTAAGCTTGGCGACGGAAGCCCGGGCGGTAAGCGTGGCTCCAACCAAGCTGACTGGACTGCCGCACTGAGGTGCGCACGCGCCCCTCGACTCGATCCCGCCAGCGACGTTTCGCCACTCCCGACACTCGGGGGCCCCACGGTCCCCTCCTAGCCGCGCCTTTGATTGCCGTGAGGTGACACTTATAATTCCCACGGCCTCGTCATGGAATCCTGGGTGCGGATTTGAAGTTCCGCGTCGTCGTACACGCGGCGGAGGTCGGGGGCTACTGGGCGGAGATCCCGGCGTTTCCCGGCTTGGTCGCCGTCGGCGCCAGCTTGGACGAGATCAAGGAGAACGCGCGCCAAGCAGTGGTGAGCCAGGTGCTCAGGAGTGAATGAGCTGATTATCGGGCTGCGCGATCCCACACTGCAGATTCTCGAGATTGAGCTGTGACACGCCGGTTCTTCGTGCAAGCCCCGCTCTCGCCTGCGTCCGGATCCTGGCCCGGAAGCGCTCTCTCGCCGCCTACAGGTGCAGGACCGCGCCACATGGCGATGTCTTGCACCGCCGCCGGAGATCGATTCCAGCCGGAACGTCGTCGAATGAGCGGACGAACGCGTGGAAGTGAGACGCGGCGAGCCACCTTGCGGTCCGTCGCGTCTTCGGCGACCCGCGGGGCGAGCACGAATTCCTTCTCCTGCCGGGGCAAACGTCCAAAAAAGATGGGCCTCTTGGAAGAGGCCCATCAAGCACAGTGTGGAACAGACAGGGAGAGATCTGTCCCCCACAGCGTGAAGTCTACCGAGCGCCCGCGGAGGCCTCAACTCGCAGCGCGCGTGTACCGAGCCGCGGGTTGCACGTGGGCCGTCGGCGCTCGGCACAGCGGTCCTTACGTCCTCTGTGAACCTCGCTTCCCGGTCACCGCCCCGCCTCTTTCCCGCATCCAGCCCGTGAGCTCCTCGAGAGCCAGGGGCCTGCCGAAATAGTAGCCCTGTGCCGCGTCACAGCGGAGCGCCTGGAGCTTTTTCCATATGTTTTCGTTCTCGACGCCCTCGGCCACGACCTTGAGCCCGAGTGCATGGGCCAGCGAGATGATCGAGCGCACGATCGTCGCCGAGTCCTTGCTCATGAGCATGTCCAGAACGAAGGACTTGTCGATCTTGATGGCGTCCACGGGCAACTTCTTCAGGTAACCGAGCGAGGAGTACCCGGTCCCGAAATCGTCGATGTAGAGCGGAATGCCGAGCTTGTGGAGTCGCGTGACGAGGGCCAGAGCGCGCGCCGGATCGGCCATGATCATGCTCTCCGTGATTTCGAGCTCGAGCAGCCCCTTCTTGATGCCCCACTTCGCGCACAACGCCTTGATCTTGTCCGGAAGCGTTGCATCGAGCAGGTTGCGCGCCGACAGGTTGACGGCCACGGGCAGGCGCATCCCGTCTTCCTGCCAGGCGTGGACCTGGCGTATGGCGGTCTCGAGCACCCACTCGGTCAACGGCGCGATCAGGCCGGTCTGCTCCGCGAGAGTAATGAATTCATCGGGCCGGATCATGCCCTGCTGTGGGTGGCGCCAGCGAGTCAGCGCCTCGACGCCGCAGGGCTTGGCCGTTCGGACGTCGACCTTCGGCTGATAGTAGAGCAGCAGGTTTCCGCGCTCGATCGCTTCGCGCAGATCGGCCGCAAGGGCCAGACGCCGGGCCGTGTTCTGGTCATGGGCCGGATCGTACAGCGCCCAGGCCGCGCCGGACTGCTTGGCGTGCTGCAACGCCATGTCCGCTGAGCGGACGAGCGCGTCCACCTCGCGGCCGTCCTCCGGATAGAGCGCTACCCCGATGCTGGTATCCAAGTCCAGCGAGAGCGACCCGATCGTGAAACGCTCATCGAGCGCCTCGCGAATGCGCGCCACAACTTGCTCGGCACACGCCACGCGGTCGCACGGCACGAACACGGCGAATTCGTCTCCGCGCATCCGGGCGATGAACTCGCTTGGCTTCAACACGGCGCACAGTCTTCCGGCGACGGCCTTCAGGAGCAGGTTCGCCTGCTGCATCCCCAGCGCTTCGTTGATTTCGCGGAACCGTGTGATGTCGATGAGGAGCAGCGCCGTCGGTGCGTCTTGATTGCTCACCTTTTCTCGAAAGTACTGCTGAAGCTGGGCGTGATTGGGAAGCTCGCTCAGCGTATCGAAGTAGGCCAGCCGCTCGATTATCGAGGTCGCCTGCTCGTGTCGTGCGCGGGTGCGCAGCGCGGCGATACCGTACGAAAGGTCCTCCGCCATCTCTTCGAGCAGCCCCATCTCGTTCTCGTCGAACGCGTCCGGTTCCGCGGCGTAGATGGCGAGCGCGCCCATGGGCCGGCGGTCGACGATAAGTGGAAGCGCCGCGACGGCGGCGTAGCCGCGCGCAGCCGCCTCCTCTCGCCAAGGAGCGAAGTTCGGGTCCGTCAGGATTTCGCGCATGACGGCGGGACGCCCGGTGCGAATCGCTCGACCGACCGGCCCACGGCCGCGCTCGGTGTCATCCCAGCGCACGTCCAGCCGATTCAGGGGCGAGAGGATTCCCTCCTCGAGTCCCTCCTGGGCCATCGCACGCACCGTCTTCGTGTCGTCCTCTTGTGCGAACCCGACCCAGGCCATGCGGTAGCCGCCAACTCGCACGACTGCCCGGCACATCGCCGCGAGCAGTTCCTGCTCGTCGTGGGCCCGGACGAGGGAGCGGTTGCCAGCACTCAACGTGCGCAGCGCCCGGTTGGAGCGCTCGAGTCCTTCGGCCATGGCGTCGAAAGCGCCCGCCAGGCGGGCGAGCTCGTCGCCTTCGTGCGGCAGGCCGGTGCGCGCGCCGAGCTCGCCGCGGCCGAGGCGACCGGCCGCATTCACGAGGGCGTTCACGCGCCGCAGGACAAACAGGCTCGTCCCGACCCAGGCCGCCACCAGTGCGAGCGCTGCAAGGCCGAGCAGCGCGAGATTGCCGGTGAGCACCTTCTCCACTCGAGCGTAAACGAATTCCGTGGGAATGCCCGCGATGACGTGCACGGTGCCGTCGGCGTGACCGTGCAGGCGGCCATGGGCCGTGAGCCGGGAGACTCCGTCGGGGCCCGTAAACACACCGGCGCCTTCGCGCTCGGCGAACAGGGCGTCCCGGAGAGCGGGGTCGATGAGTTCGTTTCCTACTCGATCGCCCGCGGACTTAGGCTGGTAGGCGAGCACCGTCCCCCGATGATCCACGACGGCGAGTGTGGAGCCCGGTGGGAGGTCGATGCGTGCGAGCAGCTGGTCGAACCACGAGAGATCGAGGGCCGCATAAACGACCGCCTTGGCGGTGTCACTGGCGTCCCGTACGGGGTAGCCCATGTTGATGGCGCTCTTGCCGGTCAGCCTTCCGACTTGATACTCGCCGATGCTGAAGTCGTTGGT
This sequence comes from Sulfurifustis variabilis, assembly GCF_002355415.1. Taxonomy (GTDB): domain Bacteria; phylum Pseudomonadota; class Gammaproteobacteria; order Acidiferrobacterales; family Sulfurifustaceae; genus Sulfurifustis; species Sulfurifustis variabilis. The sequence goes on from NZ_AP014936.1 coordinate 3,328,382, forward strand.
CTCGAGCGCCTGCCTGAAATAGCGCCGGTCGGCGATGCTCACCCCCTGCTTCAAGGGTGCGGCGCTGCAGTAGATGTGACCCTCGGCATCGGCCACCCCGATATTGGTGTAGTAAGGATGAAGCCTGAGGGTGTTTGCGAGGAACCGCCGGCATCGTTCCGTCCGTGCGCGGTCGGGGACCGTCGGATGGCCGGCGAGGCCGGCAAGCAGCTGGCGCGACTGCGCGACGAGGAATTCCTGCTCCCGGATCACGAGATGCACCAGGTTGCGCGCCTCGCGTTCCGCTTCAACGGCCGCCGCCTGCCGCTCGACGAGAGCGGTATAAAGGATGATGACGAGCGCGGGAAGCGCCCCAGCAGCACCAGCAAGAATAACCGGCCTCGCAGGCTCAAAGCCGTCGAGCCTTGCATCACAACTCCCCTTTTCTGCGTCTCGATAGGTAGTTACATAGCAAAATTAACAGTGAAGGGAAGTTCTCCCACTCATCGTGCGCTTACCGACCGAGCACCGGCTTCTGACCGGCGAGGAAGACCGGAGCTAAGCGTGTGATGTCCCCCGGAAAATCGAGTACAACCGATGCAGGCGCTCGATGACGGCCTCAGCGTGGCCCCCTCGTACGGAAGTTTGGTCGCCTGGCGGCTGGGACAGGATCGCTTCGATATCCTTTATTAGGGTCTCCAGGTCCCTTCGGAGCCGGGCAGGAACCTCTATCGTGATGTCGATCGTCGCAAGGATCTTGTGAGCCGCTGCGAGACGCTCAATAGCGGGTCCCGGAGCGAGGACTGACGCCAACGCCGCTTCTCTCAACTTTCGAAGTCCCGTGGTTTCACCGACCATGTCAAAAAAGCGCAATGGCAATGAACCGGCGCGCTACCTCGCGTTCAGCGTTTCGACTCAAAGATGCAGCAACGGCGCGAAGACTTCATGACGGTGCGAATTCGTGCCTCGGGAACTGGTCGCATTAAGTGGCCTAGCGAACCCCAACGACTTGGAAGACCAGACGGCTCGAATCAGCATCGCTCTTCTGTCACAGCGATGCAGGAGCGGTCGCCCAACTCAGAGGCCGTTTCTATCTTGGGGTACGGTTCAGCCGATTCGCTGAGTTGCAGCAAAAACTAAGCCAGCCGTCGCAGCATTTTGGCGAAGTGTGGACTATTGGTATCGCTGTTTTCGTGGCAGGGGATATCGGGATTTGGCAGCTCCTTTGGCGCGAAAACCGCATTGCCAGAAAGTACGCCCGGGGTTAAGTACCCCCGACACCAGCCTGCCGGTTCCCGCAACAGTGCGCTTCGGCAGCCGCCCGCCATGCTCGGAAATTAGGTTGTGGGCTACGCACGCCGCATCCAGAGCCCTCTCCTCACAGCGCCGAGTGCGGGATCGGCACGTGGCGGTAAAAGACGAGTACCCAGTCGAACGCCGGGATGTGCCACGCGCTGTCGCGCAGCGGTGTGGCGGCGCGCAGATTAGCGAGGGTGAGCGTGTATTCCTCGGGGTCCACGGTGTCGAGTTCGCGCAGGATCAGCGTGATCTCGTCGTCGGACCAATCGTCTTGGCCGCCCAGCGGCAACAGGCAGGTAACGCTGTAGTGGTAGCGGCGATCGCCATGCTCGCGCATCGCGCCATGCGCTTCGCGCAGCGTCGCGAAGACGCTCGCTGCGCCGGTCTGCTCCGTAGGGTTCCCCATGCGTGATAGTCCTTTGCCACGGGCGCACGGTATTCTTCGGCAGGAGTTGCAAGACCTGTGCCCGATCGGGCCAGTGCACAGTGATGCATGTCTGTCTGCGACCGGCCAGGAGGAGCAAAGGGCGCACTACGCCGCCGCTGCGTGAGTTTGCCTTCCACGTGCGCATGCAACAAGAGGTCATCAGTGTGTTCGTCGGATGGTGGCCGAACTGGTAGAAGGTGCGCGTGTGCAGGGCACGGCGCCAAGGCGAATCATTGGGGCGCGCGAGGTGCGCAGCGAAGCGCGAGGTCGGCGCCCGACCGCGAATCGCTCGTCGTTCAGCGTTCGCTCGCTGACAAATCATGAGCCCGAACGCGGGCGCGGCAGCCGCGCCTCGAGGTAGCGCAGCGCAAACGCGAGGATCAGGCTCTCCGAGAGCAGGCGCGCCGGCAGGTAGCGCACCGCCCCGCCCCACTGGCAGCGGACGTAGCCGTAGGGACGCACCGGGCGGCCGGCCACGGGCGGAAAGCCGCCGTGCCGCAGGATGACGCGGTAGACCGAGAGCTGCACGATGTCGTGAAGGTAGACGCAGGGCACGCGGCGCGTCTTCGAGTCGACCACGATGAGATCGCCGTTCAGCGCCTGGTAGACCTGGTCGGGCTGGCCACAGAGCGGCAGCGGGTAGCGTGTCCGGATCGGACACTCGGACAGCACGAGATCGGCCGTGCGCAGCTCCGCCGGCATGGCCTCGGCGCGCTGCCAGCGGCGGCGTCGCAGGTGGTGAATGATGGCCGCGATCATCTTCTTTCAGCGGAAGCGCCGCGCACGGCGATGGTGTTCCTGGTGATCGGCGCGGCCGCGGGCAGCGGCCGTGTTACGCGCCGGCAAGTCGGCCGACAGGCCCTGGCGAGCGCGGCCTGCCACGAAATCAGCAAGCGCGGTGGCGCTGATGTACGCCGCGTCCGGCCTGGGTGGCTGACGCGTCTTCATGTGACCCTCCCCTGCGCCGGCGGCAGCGGGGGCGGCTGCGGCGTTGCCTGCGGATCCCACCACCACAGCGCTTGCCCGAGTTGCTCGTAGCGCGCCTGCTTCTGCCGCCAGCGCTCGGCATAGACTGCGTGATTCATCATGCCGAGGACCTCGAGGTGCATGCGGTCCGCACGATCCTCCAAGATCACGTCCGGCAACAGTCTGTCACCCTGCTCCTCGATCGCGAGCGGCTTGCGGAACGTGCGCTGGGTGGCCAGGAGCGAGCGCACGAGCTGGCGTTCGTGTCCGGAATCGACCGGGATCCAGCTCGAGCCGTCGGATAGAGGCAGCGCCGCAAAATCGCGAACGTCGAGGCGGATTTCCCGCGCCGCATCGGTTCGCTCGACGCGGGCGATAAAGGCGATCGGGTGCTCGGGGGTGAACGCGTCCTGCGGGGCCATGTCGAGCCAGACGTCGGCGTACTGCTCCCAGGCCTTGGCGGCGACGTGGAGCGGCAGCGGAAAGTGGGCGCACTTGAGGATGAAGCTCCCGTCCTGCCGCTCGACGTGTTTCACGATGCCGACGAGGTAGCCGTACCACTGGCGGCCGTTCTTTGGATTCTGCGTTAGGTTCGAGAGCCACCGGTCTCGCCCGGCACGAAGTTCCTCCTCGCGGTCCGGATGATACGGGGGCGGGACGTAGAGCAGCGGCGCCAGATCGTGGGCGCGCAGCTGCAGGGTCGCGGCCACCTCGCGCAGGCGATGACTCACGACGCCGTAGTGGCGCTTGCGCGCGAACGCCGGGCGCCAGATGTTGAGCTCGGCCTGCGACCAGAGGACCTCGAGCAGCGAGCGCAGCCTACCGCGCGGCGCGGGAGCACGCAGCCGGCCGCTTTTCGGCTCGTCGTCCGTATCTCCTGCGCCGGCCGCGGACGACGCCCGGTAGAGCGGTGCGGCGAGATTCAGGTTGATGCGGTCGCCGCGGATCTCGACGACCGGCGGGCCGGCGGCGTCGCCGGAAGCCTCGGCCTGCTGCTCCACCATGCGATGCGGGCAACCGAGCGCGTGTCGGGCAGGGTCGCTTCGCTGCAGCGGATAGAGGTAGTACGTGTCGTGCGGCACGCTGCGGTGCCCTACTCCCATCGGGATACCCTCGCTTCGGCATAGACAGAGCACGTCGCCGGCCTTGCCGTGGCTCGGCCCCAAGTAATGCGCGCGATGCTCGCGCGAGCGCTCGATCTCGCTCAGCGCGATGCGCCGCCTATCGGGCAGTTCGATCAGCGGGGTCGGCATGGCCTCGTATCCTTTCGGGAGCGCACACGCACGGTGCGGGCGTGTATCGGGCGAGCTTGTCCTTGCTGGTTATGAACCGCGCGAGTGCGGGCGCCGCAGACACGCACTCGACACGACGCTCGGCGATGGCGAGCTCCCGCGCGACGCGCGCCTGGGCGGGCAGCAACGGGCGCCAGCCTTGCTCGATCAGCACCGGCGCCGTCTCCTGTCCGAACTCGCGCAGGTAGCGCCACGGGTCGCTCAGAAAGAGCTCGAAGGAGATCTCGGCCCGAAGGCCGCAGGCCTGGTAGATGTCGGCCCAGTGGTCGATGACGGCGTCATTCAGCATCGGCGCTACTCCGAGTGTGTGCACACCTCCAACATGCCATGCGTTTTCAAATTGCAAGGGATCACCGGTGGACCCGAGTACGGCGCGATGCGCGGCCGCGCGGACTCGGCGTCGGTGTACGACGCCGAGTCCCACCCCGTCGGACACGGACAACGCGCACTCACGCTTTGCCGCCTGCAAACTTGCATTTTCTGGATCGCCCGTATGCTGAGGTCATTTCAACGGGGGACCGACCGTGCCTGAGCGTAAGCATGCCGAGGCGATGAAGCCCTTATCCTATTTCCTTGCTAAAGCTCTCGCCGAGATCGCCTCCCGCGACGCCCGCCGGCGCCTCAACCGGCGACGACGTAACGTCCGTCGTCTCCGCGGCTGACGGCGTGCTTCGGCTCGGTTTGCGGCTTCTCAGCAGCGGTCCGAGATAGGCGCTCGCAATCTGCGGGCGCGAATGCCCGAGATGTTCCGCGACGATCTGACGCGCCAGGCGTTCATCGGCCGGGTCAACGGAGGCCGTGTCGCCGCCGTAGACCGGCGCGTCCACGCCCAGGATGCTCTTGTAGATCGCGTTGGCCTCCTCGTGGCGAAGCCCGTGCGCCACGATCCCGGTGGTGCGCGCGATGCCGCAGTCGCGGCATACCCGGTAGTAGTGGGTCTTCCAGGCTTTCAGCGACTGCGCGTCAGGAATCAGCGACCCCGTGGAGGTGTTCGCCCAACGCTTTGCGATATCCAGAATGTGTCGCTGGGCAGGATTCTCGATCGGCACCGTCCGATCCCGACCTCCCTTGGCGCCCCAGTTGACGGCGAGATGCGTCCCCTGGTCGGCGAGCCTCGGGTGCAGCAGCCAGGCCTCCCGGGCCCGCAGGCCGAACACCCGCTGCAGCGCGAGCTGAAGGGCCACGAGCTTATCGAGCTTGGCGATCTCGGCGAGCTTTTGTTCGACATCAATACCGAGACCGCTCCAGCCCTTGGGCTTTTGCGCGACGTAGGACCGCTCGGCAGCGGCCGGATCGGCGAGGTACTGCCCCGCGCGGGCGACCATGCCGTGCTTCCCGACCCAGGTCGCGAAGACCCGAAACACCGAAAACCGCCGCTGGATCTCGGCAGCCGAGAGTCTCTGCTCCTCCCAGTGGCGCGCCAACACCTGCATGTGGCGGTTTCCGAAACCGGCCGGGTCGCGCAGCTTGTAGCCGAGCTCGTGTAATGCGAGGAATCCCTGCCTGAGGATCTGCCCGCGGGCCGTTGCCGTGGCGTCGCTGCAGCGCTTCGCGAAGCGACCGTGGCGGTGGTTGTGCTCGCGCAAGAGTTGAGTGAGCCGATACAGCAGCTCGCTCTTCGCCGAGCGGCGGCTACCGCGGCTCGGGTTCTTCGTGTTCGTCGTTGGCATAGCGTCCTCCGAATCTGTGGTTGATGGGTTGAATCGTTTAAGGAGCGACAGCGCCGGCTCGTGCCCGGGCCCCGCCAGCAATGGGGCAATGGCCATTTCGTTAGAGAGTGATGAGCAGCGAGCGCGCCCGTTTCCGGGACGCGTGCGCGGGGGCTTGCGACCTGCTGCGCAAGCGGCGGGCTCAAAGAACGATCACCGTGAGTTCATCGACGACGAAGACACCGATGGGCTTCCTGCCGGCCAACAGCAGGCTGGGTGGCTGCGCAACTTCCCGGGGCACGTGGCGTCGCGTATGGACGCCATATTCCCCGAGCGGCCTTGCGGCCGTGTACTGGGCGCCGCTTCGTCGGATCGATTGCATGCGAAGCCGACGCAACATCGGCTTCGGCACCGTATGCCGTCGTCCTGCGACACGGTGCTTGGACGTGATCGTTACTACGCGATCACGTTTCGGGCGGGGGGGACGACCTGTTGGGGACCTTCGCGCGGAGACGGCGCGAATCGCGCTGGCGGTGAGGCTTGCCTGGCGCAGTGCCCTGATGGCGCATGCAAACAGCGAAAGCGCCTGCGAGCTACGACACGGGGGGACTCAACACTCTCGGGTAAGCACTTGGGGCGAGCATTCGCCCTTGTGCTATCGGCGCTGCTTTTCCTGTTCGGACGCTGCAGCTCGCGCGCCTCGGTCGAGGCTTGGGGGAAAACGCGCGCATTCTGAACTGATCACACACGCGCGGTCAAGCGCGTCTTCGCGCGCTTGTCGGGTGTGGAACTATTTGTCTGCGGTCGATGCGGGTGCCGCCGGCCCTGATCGGCATCGCCAAGTGCCGATGCACAAGGACGATTCTTGGACGCGCTCGACCCCTCTGTGTTCCGGGAACCGAGGCACGTGGAGATTGATCGCGAGACACGCCGCGACCGCGGGCTCCGGCACGCTGCCCTGCGACACGGTGCGGCATCGCGGAGAGCGACCGATCGCCGTCGATCACACCGGCAACCGATTGAGCCGCGCTCCATCGCCGTCACCATCAAACACGTCGCTTGCGACGTGCATCGCCCGTCACGAGCCCGATCGCGTCGTCTGCGACGTTTCTGCGACGCGCACCGGCGATAGATGCGTGATCTGGTGATCTATCCCCTCTTGCCTCGCGATGAGTCTTCTGGCACAAATGCCGCCACGGGATTCGAGCGAGTCGAACCCGATAGTCGTCGGCGGCATGCGGCGACTGCGTGACCCGAGACCGCATGCGACACGCTCCACCCGATCGCTGGTCTCAACGAGGTGATCGATCGTTCGGCTTCTCAGGCCAAACGATCGAGCGGCAACGAAAGCAAGGCACCGCTAGTGCCGACGCCCCGTTGCCGTAGCTTTTGTGATAGTAGCTGGCGCAAGACCCCGCAGTTTCTGCTAGGTCAATGAGGTCGGATAGCGTGCTCTTTGGCGTTCGCTGATCCGGCTTGAAACGAGACCTGCCGCGCGGCATGCGGCAACAGTCAAGCGGGTGCGGCATCGGGCTAATCAATCAGCCCTCGCTGCCAGCCCGCTTCTCTCCATGTTCCCTGTTCGTGATTTTGCGGCGTGCTGCGTGTGCGCCGCGCGGATGACGCACGCCCGCTCGCGCCGGTTTTTCACGCGCGCCGTTCACCCTGATTTCAACCGAATTCCTTAAAGGAGCTACTGCATGCACACCACCATTCGAGCAATCGATGTTGGCTACGGAAACACCAAGTACACGCTGTCCCACAGCCGCCAGGGGGAGATCCCTTGCGGCGTCTTCGCGTCCATCGTCGCCCCGGCGGTGGCGGGCGATCTCTCGGACGGGGCGCTCGCGCGGCGCAACACCGCCGTCGTCCACGTGAACGGCTGCGACTACGAGGTCGGCCCGGATGCCGAGCTCGTGACTGGCGCGCACGCCGCGCGCGTGCTCCACGGCGAGTTCCTCGGCACGCGCGAGTATCTCGCGCTGCTGCGCGGGGCGCTCTGCTACATGGAGGTCGCGAGCATCGATCTCCTCGTGGTCGGCCTCCCGGTGTCCTACCTCGCGGACAAGGCGGCGGCGCTGCGCGCCCTGGCCGAAGGGACGCACGTGCTGTCGGTGAAGCATTCCGTGCACGTGGCCAAGGCGCTCGTGCTCGCCCAGCCGCTCGGCGGCCTCGCCTACCACGCCATGACCCGCGGCCTCTACGGCCGGTTCCTCCAGACCCGCAACCTCATCGTCGATCCCGGCTACTACACCGTCGACTGGCTGACCACGAAGGGCCTGCAGCCGCTGCCCAAGCGCTGCGGGAGCTTCGCCGGGGGTGTGCACGCGGTCGCTCGGGCCGTTGCGCGCGCGGTAGCGAGCGAGGAGCGGATTTCCCCTGATGAGCTGCCGGCGCTCGATGCCGCCGTGCGCGACGGCTACCTCACGCTCTTCGGCCGGCGTACGCCTCTGCAACCGCGGCATCTCGAGGCGGCCCGCGGCGTCACCGAGGAGGCGGCGCACGCGATTGCGAACTCGGTCGGGGCCGGACGCGACATCGAGGCGATCCTGCTCGTCGGCGGCGGTGCGGATCTCTACCGCGAGGCGCTCGCCCGGCGGTATCCGAAGCACGCGGTCCAGATCGTACCGGAGCCGGTGCTCGCGAATGTCCGCGGCTTCCAGCTCATCGGCGAGGAGGTCGCGCGCCGGCGCCAAGCGGCCACGGCATGAAGCGGCTTCGCATCAACCTGCACATCCGTGACGACGTCTCGCCGAGGCTCTACGAGGCCCTGGCCAGTCTGCCGCCGCGCCCGCGCGCCGAGCTCCTGCGGCGGCTCGCCGAGCTCGGCCTGCGGCCGGCCGCCCCAACCGTGCCGCAGCTTGACCGAGATGAGGCAACCGCCGTGGCCGCTATGACAGAAGCCAGCGATCCGCGGGACCGGGATGCGTTCGGCGATGAGCTGGTGCGCATCGTGAGCGGCCTGCCGTAAGGACCAACACCGAGACCACGCCATGCTCAAACACGCCAATCCTGACCCGAACCAGGTCGCCACGTCCCTGGGGAAGTCCACGCCGCGCTCGTCCGAGAAAGACGGGAGAAGCGAGACGCTGCTGACACTGGAACAGGCAGCCCGGTTCCTCCGGATGAACCCGGAATCCCTGCGCCGCAAAGCAAAGGCCGGAGAGGTTCCGGGCGCCAAGATCGGACGATCCTGGCTCTTCTACGAACCTGACCTTGTCGCCAACTTGAGGTCCTTGTACCCTGCTTCTCGGGCGTTGCAGGGCAAGGAGGAAAATCCATGCTCTGCAAATTCAAGGGCAGTCCGCATTGGTACGTTCGCTTCACGGCGCCAAATGGACGCCGCATATGCCGAACTACTCGGACTGCCGATCGAAAGCTCGCCCAAGAGTACGAAATCCAGTTGAAGCAGGAGGTATGGCGGGCCTGCCAGCTCGGTGAGGAATCGCCGAAACGCTGGGAGGAGGCCGTCATGCCCTGGTCGCAGGCCAAGAAGTCCAAGCCGTCGTGGCGAGACCTGCGTCGGAACCTGCGGATACTGAATCCGTACCTCGGGGGCAAGCTGTTGAGAGACATCACCGCGGAGGACATAGATAGGATCAAGGCAGACCGAGAGTCAGCGGGGGTAGCGCCAGCAACAACCAATCGGACGCTCGAAGTGTTGCGTTCGGTATTGCGGATGGCACTCAAGCGTAATTGGCTCAAAGCGCTCCCCCCGATCGAATTCCTCGACGAACCCGACGTTCGCATTCGTTGGATCACGCCGGAAGAAGCCGACCGGTTGATTCAGGAACTGGCGAAGTCGAAGCGGACCGCAGCGCTTGCGGAATTGGTCCGGTTCAGCCTCGCGACGGGACTGCGCGAATCGAACGTCACCGGCCTTGAGTGGTCTAGGGTCGATCTGGAGCGGCGGGTAATGTGGGTGGAAGGCTATCAATCGAAGAACGGTTCGGCCTTCAATCTGCCGCTTTCCGCCGAGGCGATCCTGGTGCTACGTCGGCAGCAAGGGAAGCATTCGCGGTGGGTGTTTACGTATTACGGAAAGCGAGTAAAACGGGGCAACACGAAGGCGTTCAAAGCGGCTCTGAAGCGCGCAGGGATTTCCAACTTCCGTTGGCACGACCTGCGTCACACCTGGGCCTCTTGGCACGTTCAAAATGGAACGCCGATCCCCGTGCTGCAGCAACTCGGTGGATGGAAGACGCTCGCGATGGTCATGCGGTACGCCCATCTCGGCGCCAGCCACCTCGCCGAGTTTGCCGACAACGTCCCGAGGCTTCGGGTCGTTGCTGGCAAAAAATTGGCAAAGTCAGAATGCGACTCTACCGAAGATGCTGTAAGTGCTTGATAACTGGTGGGCCGTGCAGGAGTCGAACCTGCGACCAACTGGTTAAAAGGCGTGAGCTGTTTTTGTGGGCGTAGTCAATTCAACCACTTACGGAGCGCCCGTTGCACACAAAAGCAGCAAAACGTCCATTTGGGCCCACTGAAGTGTCACAAAAGTGCCACACGAAAATTTTTTTCGAGCGTCACTTACGCAAGGATTCGCTCGCACGGCGAAATGATACGCTGCGCGACGCAAGGTGGTCACCCAACATGCTCTCCAGATCCTGGATCTGTCATGCGCGTTCTCGGTGCCCTTCCTCCTCTTTTCGGCGCCGCGCCTCTTTCTCCAATCTCTCCTTTTCGATTTCACGCGACCGAGTTACATGAAGAACCGAAACTGATACGGCGCGCTCCCCAAACCGTGCATGCGCTTAACCACTCGCGCGAGTACCTTCGCGTACCCAATGGTTACGGGTAGCGGGTCATACAAAGCATCGTTGTTCCAGTCCATTTTCGAAAGCGCGAGTATGGCGCGCGCGGTCTCGTCCCAAGGCCCGTGGCCGGCGTGCCGTACCAAGCGCACCGGTACGGGTGTACCTCGAGCACCCTGAAAGTATTGCCGATCGCTAATGCCACGTACGTCACCATGGGTCCACAGCAACGCTTCTCGCGGACCGAGACCCATCAGCGTACCGCGCGAAACCGGAAAGGCTGCGGGCTTTCCCTTCTTCGCGCCATCATCACCGTCGATCCGAATTCCGCGCCAACCAACGTCTTCAACGATCTGCAAGAGATCGACTGCCTCGCACAGATGAAGGGCTTCCATGCAACCATCGATCTCGTCCGGCTTAAATTCGGTTGTCTTATGGACCATCACACGGCGCGGCGAGCGACCAGCATGACGGCGACGGTATAGTTCCAACGAACGTGTCATCACGCGGAACATCTCGGTACGTGAGAGGAATGGATTGTCGCGTTGGACCTCCACTTCGTGGGCATCATAGGCAACAAACTCCAAGCCCGAGCCTTCAGCGTCAAAAACCTGGCTGCAGCAGGTAACAAAGCGAGGCCGGTCCGATTCGACCGGGCGCACGGCGTAGGAAATTCCGATGTAAGCAGTTTCAGGGTCCATCTCAGCCAGCTTCCAGGGCACACCACCGGCCTTGGCATAAAGCGCTAACCCAATGCGCCACATCACACTAGCTCGATCTGGATAGGCGAGCGCCTTGTCCTCGCGTACCAACTGGACAGGGAGTCGACGGGTGGCTGTTGCGGCTTTTAGGTGATCATGCAGATCAAAATCTTCGCCTGACGCCCCGACGTAGCCAGCTGCCCAGCGTTGAGGGATGTAAATAAACAGCACATCAAAATCATTGCGTTGGGTGTCGAGGCGCTGAATGGCGCGCACCAGCCGCTCGGCCAACACAATGTGCGGTGTTGATGAATCGCAGAATTCAGCCTCAAGTTCTTTGTCGAGCTCAACGTGGCAGCTACCACCGGCGGCTTTCATATGAAGACCGAAAACGCGCTGAAAACCGGGCCACTCCGGCAGATAGTCTCTGCGCTCGCTGGGTTTGGCTGGCGCGTTGAGCTGCTTCAAGAAATCGTAAAGGCGGTGGCTCTCACCCTCAGGTGCCAACGTGGCGACGCGGATAGGATCCGGCACCAAGCCGCTGGAGTGCGGACCGAATCGCAGCAGGCCCCGCAGCGGGTGAATGTCCTGGTCAGATGCGCGATCAGGATGGAAGGCCAGTTTTGGTTCAGGCAACCAAACATGAGGAAAAATCTCGCTGCTCATGCCCCAGCCCTCCTCGAAAAGGCGGTAATCCCAGAGATAGAAAAAACGGCATCGACACCATCACCGATTTCCAGCGCGCGCAGATCGCTGCCGGCAAGTAGTTCAGCCCAAAAATCGACGAAATCGTTGAGTTGCCGGTTATAGCGCTTAACCGTCCTTTCACGAGAAAAATCTGCGGCAGCCGCCTTATTGGCATCGGTGATGCCATCGAAGACTGTCCGCGGTTCGATCAACAACCACAGGCGGTCATCGGCCCAGTCGAGCCGAATTCCAACACCTTCACGCCAACGTAATCCGGAACCACCTGCGACCGCACCACTGAGCGAGCCGGCCAGACGTTTCAGTGGCGCCCATGTGCTGTCCGCTGGATCAGTTGGTGCTAGCAGATCCGTGCTTCGCCGGCGAACGACGTCAAGACACCGATGGCGCTGGATCGCCCGAGTCAGTGCATCGCGCAAGAGACCGCGTTCGCCAGAATCATAGCGAAGCCGTTTTGTCTCGATGGTATGCAAGTCAAATTCCGTGATGCCGTATGGCTCGAAAGCCTTACGCACATCAGCGTCCCTACCATATGCCAATACTCCGGCCCGAGTGCGAGCAATCAATACGTCCACACCGGCCTTTTGAGCTGCATCGCGCGCTTCACCAAAGCCGCCGATCTGGCACACTACACGCCGGCACACGTTGGGCGTACGGACTACCGGTAACGCATTGAGGCGCACTACTGGCCAACCACGACTTCCGTTTGGACGCGGAGCGTCGCTCCAGCGCCGACGCTCCGTAGCGAAAGCATCAAGCACGGTCGTGTCGATACCCTTCACCAGACGGATGAGATCTCGCATTACCTCGTCGAAGTTTTCCACACGCACTAGCCCAGCTTCCACTCCCGCCGCCTTGGCGCTCAACAGTAACTGCTGAACGCGGGGGAGCGGCGGTTCTTCGCCTCGATGCAGCCAAAAGAGCCCCAACTGGAACGCGTCGCTGTGCTTTAGTGCCTCCTCGAGCGCGTCCATGATGGAATCGTCACGGCCGCTATAGCCGACTACCACGAGTCCGAAGCGCCGGCAGGAGTCGATGAGGATTTGCCTCAGCCGTTCGTCTTGGTGGCGCAGTTCGTCGCCAGTATTCTTTAAGCGGCGCGACCGAAAATCCCCATGCAGTTTGACCTCCACGGGCCAGCGTCCTTGCGTAATGCATTGCGCTGCCAAGTCCGGCGCGTCAAGGGCCGCACAAGTCAGCGCCCCCGTTCCGTCGTACACCTTGGCACAGCCATCAGCCATGAGTGGATCGAAGTTCGTAGTCCACACAAGGCGGGTGAGTTGCGCACGCATTAGTGTCGCGAGAGCGAGGTGACCATAGGAAGGCTTCGCCCCGGCCATCTTGGCATCCAAATAGGCGCGCCGGTCGACTTCGGCCGGATAGGTCGCCTCGAAAAGCGCGGCATATTCTTCCGGCGAACCTGGCGGCGGGAAGTTCTTTGTCGAATCGATATGAGCTTGCAACTGAGCGCGGATCGCCGAATTCGAGAGATCCGCGACTGACTGCGGCGAGACTCGGCGTTGGCTGATATACAACTGTTGCTTGAACTCCCACACCATGTCCGACGCAGTTGGTATACCGGCTGACGCCGATGCTCCAGCACCGAGTAACCACATCAGGTTTTCTGCGCGCAATGAAAAGCGCCGGGCGAAATCATCAGCGCTAATCTCAGGTAAAGTGGTCTTGTTATCCATGGGTGGCTGAAAGGAGCTGGAGTTCAGCGATTTTTCTATGGCCGTTTCGGAGGTCTGTACGCCAATACATGCTCGTTGCCTGTCAGAACGGCCTTCTTAGCACTTCAAAGATCGACTTAAACGTAACGTGACAACCAGCTGCTACAGCCTGCGCATATGCCCCGGCGAGCTGAGGACCCAAGCGGTTTCGATCGGTATCCCACAGCGGGTGCGTGATAATCTCAACCTGATTCCCGCGGCGGCCTGCTTGAAGACCCCCATACGTAAGGCGCTGCCAGCCGGGCATCGCTGCGAAGTACGGTCCGGCAGCTGACGCGTCAATCCCTTGCCAGTAGGGCACCGAGAAGTCGATCTGAGCGTTTGGGTCCAACGCCAATCGAGCCAGATCTAGACCCAAGCGCCAGTCAAGAATGTTGTGGTACGCGAGATTGCTGAAATCGCGGAGACAGTCGGGGCATGACGTCTGGCAAATACCAGAGTGCACTGCAGTGACCAGCGGTCCGTAGAACGTGTTGCTCGTCTGGCCAACGACGAAACGCAAGAGACTCTCAGCTTCGGTTGGGCTACCGAAGTACGAACTGTATCCAGCACCATTCTCCAGGCTGTCTGAGATGAAAATCTGGCCAATAACTTGCCCATTCGCGTCCTGCATCACGCGTAAACCAACCTTAAGTTCTCGCTCATGGATATCCAGCCGTACCGCCGCCGCTCGCCGGAGCAGGAAGCCCAAAGAATACAGCGCCGCGCGGCCTTCAACCCGAAGCGGCATGGCACTGACACCTACCGGCCATGTTCGGATACCGAGCACAAGAACATCGGTAGGTTTGACGGAGGCGAGAGCGCGGCGGTCAACTGCTCCTCCGGGGGCGAGGGGAACATTATTGATGCCGATTTTCGCCAGGGCTTCCCGTGTGACCCATGTTTCTCCTTGGGCGAGCTTTTCAAAGTCAAACTGACGCCCTTCGTTGTCGTTGATAACGTAAACCGTGTCTTGGCCGCTCCAGACCTCGAAGTTTGCAACTGGTGTCATCGGAACCGGTGTAACACCGACTTTCGGACGCGATGCCCGCGCAGTCCATTCGAATACGCCGTCGAAGTCGCGGCTTGCTCCAGACCACGTGCGGAACCCTCGCGGCTGCGAGAGGCGTACCAGGTCGTAGTCGGGCGGTGCCGCACCACAGACCGGGCAGGCTGGTGCCGGGTTTTGCGAACCGTCAACCGCTTGACACCGCCGGCATAATCCAACGACCTGAGGCGGGCCAAGTGGATTCGGCTGCTCGGTGACCGTATTTCCCTGAGGCTGATAGTCGACGACACCAACCGATGTATGAATGAGTCCATCCTTCACCGTTTCAGAGCAAGGTGCAAACTGGCTGATTGCTATATCGAGTTCGCGATCGACAACGCCCTCTGGCGGCCATTCGTAGGCTGTGCCGGGCCTCTCATGGAAGAGGTAGCGAACGCGCGTCGGGAACCCGAACATCGGCAGTATGCCGGCGTTTGCGAGCCGCTCACTTAACGATCTCTGCGGGAGCCTTGGGTCAGTTGCAGCTGCCGTCACTCGCGCCACGAGCTGATTCTGAATGAAACTGATCAAGTCGGGCCGCTGTGCCTGCAACTGCGGCGTCGTGTAGGAAAGCAGAACGTCGCACGTTCGCGCAATGGCGGCTGGGTTGCTTTGAATCCAAGCGCCGACAAGCTGCGCGACGGTCATGCCCGGCGGAGTGCCAGGAACAGGCTGGGCTGGCGGAGCGCCCCACTGCGCAGCATCTCCGAACTCGCCGTGGACGCTGTCACCACCCGTGGCCGCAAACAGACCGAGAGCGCCAAACGCTTGCCGCAGGACCTCCTTGGCCAGCACGCGCTGTAGGATCACCTCCCGGCGCATGTCAACGTATGGCTGCGGAGGAGGATCGGAGGTCATGCGGTCGGGACGCTGGAAATAGTAATCATCGTGGCTGCGGCCCCGGCATAACGTCAGTGCTACCGAAAGGCCAGCACCCCGCCGGCCTGCGCGGCCGACGCGCTGCTGGTAGTTGAAGCGCATCGGCGGCATGTTCGCCATCATCACGGCAAGCAACGAGCCGATATCGACGCCTGCCTCCATTGTTGTGGTCACGCTAAGGAGGTCAATCGCGTCCGTAATTGGGATCTCATCGGGGGGTGGGAGGCAGATGTCTTGGAAGAGCCGCTGGCGCTTCCTTCCTTCGTTCTTGTTTGTTTGCCCCGTGAGTTCCTCGCAGTTCAGGCGGAACAGCGGGCCCGCCTGGGTTGCGAGATAGCTGTAGTAATCAGGTGAGACCTGTGCCGCCGCCATTGGCTGGGGCGGCCCGAGCGGCGTATTGCAGTCCGTACAAACGCCGCCGGATGGGTGGAGGTGGATGCGGCGGCACTGACCGCATTCGTAGTAGGACGGGCCTGGGCGCGCGAGGCAGAGGTTCTGGACCATGAGCACGTGCTGGGCAAGCACGCCTGCGCCATTGAGATAAGTCAAAACATCGGCAGCAAAGGTCTGAGGTGTTTGGCCATGCTGTTGGGCGACGGCTGCGAGATACTGGGCGACGTACCCAGGTGGATTAGGCTGGCTAGCGGCGCCATGAGTTGAGAGGCGCCGCCGCGCGCCGAGCAGTCGAATCACGCCATCGGCGGCCTCTTGCACGAGAGGGTTAGGGGCTGGAGCGCCGATCCGGTCAGTCGTTGCGTACGCAATTCGCAGCGATTCAAGGCTGCGCCGCCCAGAAGCGAAAATGACATCCATCACCTCAAGGAGCGACTGATCTTGAATCCGCCGCAGGTGATCTCGCTGTGGCTGCGTAAGCTGCGCCCCTCTAGCCTGCGGCACAGATCCTGGTGGTCCCCAGACATACAAATCTCGCCAGCTCCCGGTCTGCTGCCGCGGGTCCGTCCAGAGCACGTCTTGTATAAATCCGCCTGGGTTCATCCCGCGAGCCAGGAGCTGCGCCGAGGCATCAGCTGCAAGTTGCGCTACATGAAACGGACCCTGAACTGCGCGAGTCAGGATGCGCTGCGCAGCCTGCTGGTACGTTAGCCCCGGATAGTTAGGGCACGCCTGTTGAGCAGTCACCGGGTTTGCGGCACCTAAGAGAATCGCCGACTCCGCTGTGTGCGTGCTTGCGAATGTAGTTGCTAGCGCCTGCTGTTCCGGCGGCAGCACCTGTCCAGCGAGTTGCGCCGCGAACGCTTGCGCGCCGGCGCCTTGCACTGCGATCGCCTGGGTAATCGCTTGGCGCAGCGCGTCGCGGTAGTGAGAAAAGCGCATGCCCGCTGAAAGCTTGGCCGCGTCCTGCCGGCTGTCCGAAAAAACCACGAGCTTGCGCGACTGGCTCGCTCCCGCGCCAGCGATCCGGCGGAGAAGCGAATCAGATAGCACTTGGGCAATCTTCTGAAAACCGGTCCGCAGGGTGCGAATGGGGGAACCAATCTGGCGGCGCGACCAATCCGCGTCGCAGCGCGGGCAGCGCGCAGGGTACGCCTGGTTCGCGCTGTCGGCCGCCGGTGGGTTCGGGCCCTGCATCGCCGGCACGAAGTAGAGATAGCCAGGACCCCCGAGAACTACCTTGCCATCAGCGGGTGTGAACCGGGCTGGCCTCCAGAACCGTTGCACCCCCTCTTGTGTCCACTGCGGCGATGCCGGCGCCATTCCAGGACCAGCCGGCCAGTAAACAGCGTACCGAAGATAGTCGCGGTCGAGCGATGCCATGTCCGGAGATGCTTCAAGGTCGGGGTGATCAGGGCTGAGGTACCACTCGTTAGGATTTAGGCCGGTATCGCGCCGGTATCCCCCGAAGAATATCTCGCCGCACGCCTCGCAATAGAGCAACTCGAGAACTCTAGAGCCACACCCGCACGTTAGCGTCGGGACGTAGTGCAGCGTACCGGCCGGGCAGGCGCCGTTTCGCGGCGGCGCCTGCGTGCAGCTCGCGTTTGTGCAGACCCATAGTCCTTGAAGGTTGCGGAAAACCATGTGTGCCCGCACGGGCAAAGGCGCTGTGCCGGCGGCACCTCGCGCCGCAGATAGGCCAGCAAGCAACCCCTCAAGTGCCTCGAGGCGATCCGCTGGTGCGAGCGCGGGGAACATGGCTGCCGCGATTTGTTCAGGAAACCGGGGCTCGATCTGGGGTGTCTGAGCTGGACCGGTGGAACATGCCAATCGCAACGCATCTGCGGCCATGATGTGCCCGAGTGCAGATTCGAGAACTCCCTCGGGAGTCGCGCCGGGACCGATTGCGGTTGCTCCGATAGCTGCATGAAACGCGTGCGCCGCTGCTGTTATCGGCACCTGCGACGCTCGCAGATCCTGCCGGAGTTGGCGCAGCGCAGTTGCGCTGGCGCGCACGGGGGCAAACGCGCCGGGGTTGAGGGGTTGCGTGGCGCCCCCTACTACCCGAAAACGATTCTGATCGCGCCCGAAAAACGCCTCAAGGTACTGGAGACCGGCTGCACCGCTGGCTACCGAGGCGCTCGACGCGATGATGCGGAGCTGGTCTGAGTCTGGCGACAGGCCGAATCGGTCAAGCAAAACTCTGATGAGGTACGCAACCTCAGTTCCGGGCGTGCCGCGGTAAGTGTGTAGCTCGTCGACGACGAGATGGAATATATGAGAGGCATCTGCCTGGAGCCACTGTCTCGTCTGGTCGAAGATTGGTGATTCAACTCCGCGCATCAACATGATGTTGAGCATTGAGTAGTTCGTGATCAGGATGTCTGGCGGGTGATCCTGCATATCCCACCGCGACCACATCTCGCCGCCGTCCATACTGGGGAAGAAGCGTGCGGCGGGCGATCCAACAACGAGCTGCGCGTCGCGCTCGATGCTTGCGAGTTCGGTACGTAACCTGGCTTCTGCGTTCTTCGTGGGAATACCGGATACAGGAGTACGCCCAGTGTAACGCCCGAAGTAAAAGCGATTGCCTCCACGCTGTACTTGGAGCCACGTGCGGGCTTGAGCGCTATCCAAGCCGTCACGGAGTCGTGCGAGCTGATCTTCAACGAGTGCGTTGAGTGGATAGAGAATCAGCGCCCGCACGGCCGCAGGCCGCACCGCCGGGTCCTCGTGGGCGCGCTGGGGAATCCGCGGCGCCCACCTTCTCCTGCTCCCCTGCATAGTCCAATGATTCCACCAGTCCCACTGCGCTGGCCGCGGCCCGGGAGCCCCCCACGCAGACGATTCGCGAATCAACGCCGCGGCGATGGGCAAGAGGAAACACTCAGTCTTTCCTGAACCAGTTCCCGTTGTGACAACAACATCACGTCCCTGCACTACCGATTCCTGAAAGACCTCCCGCTGGTGCGCGTACAGTTCGCGCGAAGGCGGGAAGAGACCCTGCGACACGAAGCCAACCAGATCCGCCAGCGCGCCGGGTGCCCAGGACGCCCCGAGCAAGGATTGTGCTACCTGCTGGAATGTTTGCCCGCAGGTCTGATAGGCGGGCACCGGCTCAATCAGCGGGTACCGATATAGCCGCCCATCAGCATCGAGCAGCTGGCGGCGCTCGGCGACGAGATCCGGGTATCTG
This sequence comes from Sulfurifustis variabilis, assembly GCF_002355415.1. Classification (GTDB taxonomy): domain Bacteria; phylum Pseudomonadota; class Gammaproteobacteria; order Acidiferrobacterales; family Sulfurifustaceae; genus Sulfurifustis; species Sulfurifustis variabilis. The sequence continues at coordinate 3,347,388 of NZ_AP014936.1, forward strand.
AGGTCGAAGGGGCTATCGAGGTACCTTAGATACGTGTCGCGCAGACTTTCGAAGATCGCAAGCGGGTTACTCATCGGAGCTCCTGTCGCAGTAATCCCGATGCGAGCCTGGCGATAACCTCGGGCACATCGGAGTAGTGAAGAAAGCCGGTAGCGCCTTGCCCTCCCTCATAGGCAGGCGGCAATCCTGAACAGAGAACGAGCGCTCGCTCCAAAAGGAAGGGCGGGCGGCAACTTGCGGGCACTGAAAGCCGGCGGTTAACAACAGCATAATGAAGAATCCGCCGGCGCCGGCGCTTTAGGACGATGTACTTCCCCACTTGGCCTGGCACCTGATAAGCCATGCCCCTGGAGCAGAGTAACACTTGGCGCTGGTGCCGAAGCGAGAAGCGAAAGAGACCACCGGAGCTGGAAAGAGCTTCATCGCGTGTCGCAGCTCTCCACCGGAGACTGGAAGCCGACCATTGTTCGATCCTCCACTCAGAACCGAACGGTAATTCGACCCGGCGGCGCACCGCGGGATCATCCACAGGCGGCAGGCTCATCAGGATGGCCGCCGGCGCATCGGGTTGCAAGAACAGCCCAGCGCGTTGCGCTATATCGGCCAGCGTGTCTGGATCGCTCGCGACAATCCGGAATTGATCCGGGCACGCAGCAGATGGCAGCGTTTCGAACTTGTTCGGGGTAGCTGCGTTTCCAAGCCGTTGGAGGAGTGCGGGCGACCGTGCTCCGGCGAGTACGCCAAGCCACCCCTTATCATTTCGTGTCACGGCAAGACTCGGTGGTACCACCCTCCACTCGTTATCGCCGCCAGCTCCCCCAAAGAACTCGGCGTGGCCGAGCCGCTGCAGGTTAAGACGCAGGGCTTGGTAGAGCGGAAGGGCGTACTGGTCAGTGCCCTCTTCGCTCCCGTCTGGCAGATCGCCATTACTGTCGGCCATGTGGAGTTCTTCGACCGCGGTGCGGAACTGCTGCCAGGAACCCTGCCGGCGTGCGGACATCCAGAGAAGGAGATCGTTTGCGCTCATCGCATACGCCTCTGAATCGCTCTCGCGTGCTGCTTGTAGACTTGCCACAACGAAGCCACCTCAGTTCCAGGCGGTTCGGTCGCAAGACCTTTTCGGCCAGCAGCTAGGATTGCAGACGTCCATGCTTTGATACGCCTCGCGTGCTCCCGGCCAGCGCACTGCGGCCGCTGGATCATGTTTGCCTGCCGAGGCGACTCCTGCCCGCCAGCAGGGCGTAGGTCACCGATGAGCAGCACGCGGGCGATGCGCTTATCGCACCGGAGCGTATCGGCTGGTATCGCCCAAACCGGGTCGAACCAAGGAAATCCGATGCACGTCTGGGCGCGGACATCACCGCGGACATCGCACGCGTAAATCTGGCCGGGCTCCGCGCCAATAAGAATCGAGTTAGACGCCGGCACCACAACCCCGTGGCGCCCTGCCGGTCCCGGCCCAAGGCGCGGCGGCAGAACCAGTACGCCACAGATAGCTGGGTGGACCCGCTCGCCGTCCGCGCTGAAATCCCCCATCGACCAGGTGTATGCATCCCAAACTTCCCAATCCTCGGCTCCCTCACGAATTGAATAGGAGCGCGATGCGCTTGCGCACCAGACTTGGTGTTGGCCCGGGAGGTCCCATCCTGGCGCGGCATATCCGCCGTCTGGGCCCAGTGTCGCCTCACGTCCGTCGATCACCACGTTATGGATCGCCTCGACATCGCCGCGAAGGCGGATACGGGGCGGGTAACCGCGGAGCCATGTCTGGCGTTCGAGCCGGATACCACCCTCGAGGACGACCTCGACGTTGGCCAGGGGCCGGAGCACGTCGAGAATTTCTCCTTGCTGGCTCGCTGCGACGGGCGTTCGAGGCACCACACCGCGAAGACCGATCCAGCCCTGGGGTATTCCAGTTGTGGTATCCAGCACGTGAGGTTCTGGGCTCCCCGTTTGTTCGACTGCGCGCCTGACGTCTTGAAGGCGTTCCTCGGTGCAAAGAACGACGTGCTGTTCTCCGAGGATCAGCCGCGGCGTGCTGACAAAACCATTGAGGTCGCCATGCCTGCAGAGCACGAATAACTCGCGCCCGCTGAGTGACCATCGAACGATTCGACCATCAGCAAGGTGTCCTTCCCACTCGATCCCTCGCCGCAGCAAAGTTCCCATGTCCGGCAGAATAACGTCCTGATACCAATCGTCCTGTAGCGAGATCAGCTCAGGCGGGTCTCCCGACCCAGAGACAGCGATCTCACCGGGGAGTGCCGGTGCCCGGCGCGGCAACAAGGAGATATTGCAGAAGCCGGCTTTCTCGAAGATAAGGCGCACTTCGATTGGCAGCGCTCGCTCGCGCGCCACCCGCTCTTCCGAATCTTGGGGAGTCTCTCTTGGCGCAGCCGGCGCGCGAACTACTGGACGATACTGTCGGGGAGACCGCAAGCGCTTCGGCGACTCCTTGGATGGCTCTGGAGTCGCGACCGGTGCGCTAACCGTGATATCTCGAGGTGCAACCGTTATCGGCACAGCTGCAACGGAATCAGGCTTCTCAGCTGGCGGTGGTTCGCTGGCGCCACCTCCACCGCCCGGAGCTGCGGGGTTAACAACTTTGCGTAATTCGTCACTCTCTGGCGGAACCTTCTCGCCGCTCGCTACGGGAATGGCTGGCTCTATTACAGTTTCAGGCCTAGCGCGGGGCAGGTCGTCGGCAGGTCGTGGAGGAACTCTTGGCTCGCCTGCGGATTCTTGCGACAAGACCGACGGTTCTGCGGGAATCTCTCCGGGTTCCGCCACGGCTTGGGGCGCTATAGGCGGCGTCCCTGCCTCGGTCACGGGAAACGCATGGCCTGCGGTGTCTTCTCCAGCGTGTCGTGAATCCGCCGCTGTTTTCGCGGCTGAAGAAGATGAGTCGACCGGACCAGGAGCCGTGGAATCTACAGGTGGCATACGTAAAGGCTTCCCATCGCCACTAGGTCGCTCCGGCTGTTCTTCAAGACCCCCCTGGGCCTCCCGGCTCCGGGATTCGCGGAACGCGCGCAGAATAAGCACCGCGATCGCAAGTGCGAGCACGAAAGAGCAGATAACAAGCAATAGAGTTATCGTTGCGGACATTCTCCTCTCGTCACTCCTCCCTGCGATCTCTTGCTCTACTTCAAAGGACGCTCAGCCATCAGGTGCGCGCCTCTATAGTTGGCCGGCAGAGTCCGAAGGCGCTTTGTTTGTGCTGCCAAGTCAAACGGCCCAGTCGCGGCTTTGCGAGCCGCGCGAGGAAGTCCCTTCATCGCGCATATTGACCGTATCGGACAGCGAGGACATTGCGGTGCAACGGGCAGGCAAGTGCGCTGCCCATGGATCACCAGGTTCACGTGCAGGACTCGCCGGCGAGCAGCTGGAACGGCTGCCTGGAGTGCATCATGCAAGTAACGCCGCCTGTAGATGGCGGAGGAACGAAGGACTCCAACGCGCTTTAGAATCCGAAACGTATTCCCGTCCACGGGGAACACGTTTCGTCCAAGACTGTAGAGTAGGACGCAACGGGCCCCCTTCCACGAAAGTCCGGGAAGCCGCGTGAGGATCTGTTCAGCTTCCTCGTCGGTCATGTCCCGGAGTAGGTTCAGAGACAGCTCGCCGGCAATTCGGCGGACTTCAGTGACGAGGCGTTTGAGTGTGCGTGCCTTCTGCCGGTGGAGGCCTCCCTCGCGGAGGACTCTGGCGACTTGCGGAACCGGCGCGCGTTCGAGTGCCTCCCAGCTTGGATAAGTTGTCTTAAGCCTGTCCCAGGTCGCTCCGAAGCGAGCCAAATCCGTCTGGAAGCTGAGGATGATGTAAATCGCTTCATCCAGCGGATCCTCCTTGTTACCGAGAACGGCTTCAGGGGTCCCATACGCCTTCTCCAGACGGCGATCCAGCTCATCGAGACGATCTCTAGCACCGCGCGCCAGCGGCGAAGTGATTGTCATTGCTGGCCACCCTTGGGATCAATTTCTAGAACCTCGCCCAATACGCGCTCGATCATGAGGGGAGGCACTGAGTTGCCGATCATTTCATAGACGCTGCGCCGGCATGCCAGTTCGGACGGAAATGTGATCCGGTCTGGTATACCTTGCAGTCGAGCGTATTCGCGCACTGACAAAGATCGCTCTTGCGCGTAGTGATACACACAGTCGTATTTGGTCGAGAGTGCCGTGGACGGGGCATCCGGATGGAGACGCCGGTACGCGGAGTCGTAGCGTCGCGAGAGGCCATTGAGGTGCTCTGCGGGTATCGCGCGCGCGCAACCTCCTGGGGGAATGTGTCTGAGGCGACTTACTGTCTCTGCGTTGACCGCTGGCGTACGAGTATCGCGGAGCTTCGGCGGGGCACCCTTGCGCACCCAGCGCTGGAACACCGTCTTTGGTCCACGCGCGTAAGTTCTCTCTTGCTCCGGCTCGCCGGGACCTAGCACCGGCATGTCGGACAGTGCTTGCGATGCAGACGTAAGCGAGCCATCGTCGGGATCTCTGAGCGCTTTAAGATACGTCTCCAACTCTGCAGGAACTGCCCCACCGTGCCTTACGGCGGAGAACAGGGGCACCAAGTCTGGGCCTGGCTCTGGCAGGCTCTCGTCTCCGGAACCGTACCGAACACCTAAGATGAGTATTCGCCGCCGGGCCTGCGGCGTACCGAAGAGAGCTGCATCATAGATGCGATACTCAACACGGTAGCGCAGTCTTCGTGCAGGACGCTCCAGCCGGTCAAGGAGAGTGGCAAGGGTCTTGCCATCACGGTGCCTGATCAGATCCGGAACGTTCTCGATGAGAAACAGGCGCGGCTTGAGCAGACCGATGTACTCTGGCATCGCTGCCAGAACACGGTTGTGCCCGTTGCGGCCATCATGGTGACCGTTCCTCAGTTGGCTGAACCCCTTGCAAGGAGGTCCAGCAGCAAGAAGGTCTATCTCGCCTATCTTCCGCCTGTCCGCAGCAACAGCCTTCCTCCCGCTCTCACTCAACAGATTGCACGTAACCGCTACCTCTTTCGGGAAATTGTGGTTGTAGATGGCAACCGCCTCCTGCCAAGAGTCGTACGCTTTGGCAATATGAAAGCCGAGCGCGCGGAGCCCGATCCCGATACCGCCGAGACCCGCGCATAGTTCGACAGCAATTCCCTTAGCAGCAGTCATTCACACTTTGTCAGTAAAGTACGACGTGCACATTCTTAACCCACGAGCCGCAATGACCCTGGTTATCCATTACGCCTAGAATCTTCATATTGGCTTGCTCACCATCTTCCGAAACGTCTCCACCCACTCCCGCCACGTCTGCTCAAACTCTGGCAGCTCCTTCAGCATCGGGCCCAGCCGGTCAACCCAGGCGTCTCGATTCCATTCGCGGAGATTCTCCGAAATCAGTCCCTCAAGATCGGGTTCAATATCACGCACGCGGCACTTCTCCCGAAAGAGCGGCTCAAGTTCTTCCCACGCGTAGCGCTCTCCCGACCGGCACAGGATGTACCAGAGGTCGTACAGGTCTCGCGGGCGCGGCCACTTCTTCTGCTGTTGCAGCAAGGCGCGCAGCTTCTCGGCGATGATTTCCAGCTTGCTATAGGCGGCGATTTTGAATGGCGGAAGATCCGGGTACGCCGGTGTCACCGAACGTTCTTCGACGCCTGTAAGGATTGGCTCGTCAAACGTGAGTTGCACCTTAACGTGCGGCAGTGCCTGCCGCCGCGCCCCGCCACGAAGATACTGAACGGGAATCTCGATCTGAAAGTCACCGGGTACCGTCCGCGGTTCCTTGAGCGTCAGACGGGTGCCGGATTCATCCCCGATCCACGCAGCGACCTGCGCCAGCAATTCCAAAGACGTTTGGAGATTGCTGCCCTGCGGCTCGCAACTGAAATCGAGGTCCTCGGAAAAACGATAGCCCGCGTAGTAACAGTGGCGCAGGCAGGTACCGCCCTTGAACGCCCATCCCTTCGGCGCCAGGTCCGGGCGCGTCAGCCCGTAGAGTAGCCAGAGGATAACGTAGTCCTTTTCGGTCTGGTCGAAACGCAGCCCCTCTTTCTCAGCGAACTGGTGCAACGCCGCGGTGCTGATCATCTCTTGATCTCGACGTTCACGAGCAATCCCCAGCGGCGGTTGTACTTGCCGCGCTTGGGCAGCGTAGGGTCTAGGGGCGAGAAGCCGGGTGCGATGGGTACGGCCTTGCGCAGCGCTTCGGGGTCGCCGAGCTTGAGCGTCTCCATCAAGAAGCCCAGGCGTTTGGCGACAGCGCTGTTACCGATCTTGCCAGCGTAGTGGCGTAGCTTCGTTTCATCGAGCTCCGACCAGTTGCCGGCGAGCGCCTTGGCGATTTCATCCACCCCGCCTACGTACTGCGGGAGGTCCAGACCGTCGATGATGGTCTTTTCCTTGTCCGTTACTTGAAACGGCTGTTCATCGATCCAGTCCTTAACCACGGCGAAGAACTTGGCGGGCTTGAGCGAGATGAGCTTGAAGTTGATCCCCAGCACCTGCTTGGGGGGGCGGCGCACGGGGTGATTGGTTGCGACGAAGACCGTGCGAGGCAGTTGTTCGGTCAGGCCGTGATGGTTGAGCGCCGACCAGTAGGCGATCGCCGCCGGCGACACAAGCTCCATGGCCACGATGAATTCATGTAGCTGCGGCGTGCGGGCCTCGCCAGAGGAAAGCGGGATGACGGCGAAGCGGCCCCGCCGGATGCGCTTGATCCAGCCCTTTGTCTGGAGCTTTTCGAGAAACTGCCGAGTAGGATCTTCGGACTTGTGTCCCAAGACTTCGCGCGCATTGGCGATCGAAAACGTGGCCCGGGATCCGACCACCGCTAGAAACCGTGCCTCGGACCTACCCAAGGGACTTCTTGTTATATTGCGTGCGTCGTTTGTCATCTGTGCAGGTTACCTACGGCCTACAAAATATAACATTTGTGCAAGAAATCCAAGGACTTGTTTCTGGCGGTTCGTGGCCTTGCCCGCCCCTTTGCGGCAAATAAAGCAGCGCGGGGCAGTCCAGCGCAGCCGCACTTCGAACAGGATTGGGGGGTGCCCGAGCTTATGAAGCCGGTGCCCGGACAGCCGCAGATCACGTCATGCAGCGCTGCTTGCCGGTCCGCACCAGACCGTGGTGCGCCGTTCTCGGCATCGGACACTATGCAGACTTCTACGTCCTGGCAGGTTTAGGAGAGGCGCATGGCGGATAACAAGACCAAGACCACCACTTATGAGCATGTGTAAACCTTTTTCGCCCAGCCGAAAAACGACCTCGAGCACGCACGCCGCTACTCAGCGACCGGAACTACCAATCCGACCGGTGGCTCAGCGATTGTCTCTCGTCTGGATGCGACAGATAGATCCAGAGCAGTCGTTGCGTTTGTAGCGAGTTGGGGTAGGCTTTCGAGAACCCATGAGACACCGCGAAATCATCGAGGGCGGGCGCGCGGATCTCGAGCTGGAGCTGCTCAAAGCCATGTTCACGCCTGGCGGCGAACACCGAGTGCGTGAAATCGAGGCCCGTCTTGCGCCCCGTGGCCGAGGCAAGCTTCGCCTCGTTTCAGATGTGACTCGCGAGCGCGCCTCGCCCGAGACCGGTGCCAATCAAAGCGCCAATCAAGGCCCGCGCACAGACTGAGCGCGAGGTTTCACTACAGGGCAGCGAGTCCGACAGCGAGCGCAGGGCGATGGCCGACAAGCAAATCAGTCGCCTTACGGCCCGAAAGCGGACGTGCCATTCGGTATATCTTTGGATCACCGCGTCGGTCCGAGTGCCATCGCCTCGATGTCGTTCTCGCCAACTTCGGATGCTACCTTCACGCTCAACTCCCTTTTCAAAATGGCGAGATCAAAGAGAAAGTCCGGCTCGCCCTTGCCCTTCCAGATAGCTGGAACAAGCCAATACGCGCCGAGCTCGTTATATCTGCCGAGGAAACGGACGAGGTTAACATCGGACTCCGCGTGCATCGTGTTGATGCGGGCTGCAATCATGAACGGCTGCCCGCCAATCAACTCGACCTTGGGTGGCAGCCGCGAGGTAATCAGCACCCGATAGTGGGCGGGTTTCTCGGCAGAGATACCGCGGACTATTGCGACGTAGATATCTTCCTGCCTGTCCTCTTTCCCGAAACGCTCTCGCCAACGCTCAAAGATCTTCCGCGCAGCATCGGCGTCGGTAAATAGCAAGGCGATTGCGGGCGAATAGGATGGCCCCCAGTCGGCGAATGCGGTTCCCGTCCAGCCAGCGCGGTTCCAAAGATGGACGTCGATGATCGAGCGGACTCTGAGATCGCGATGATCCTTGGGCAGGGCCAATGTCATTAGCTCACCGGCCGGCGTATGTCTCTCCTCCGCTTCATTCTTGGAAGATTCGAGCTTGCGGCGAACGATGTTGGGGCGCGACGCCTGAGGTGGGAATGTGGTCTCGACAAGGCTAGTCCAGTCGTTCAGCCGCGATATGGTCTTGCCGAGAAAGCGCTGACGACTATTCCCAACTACGATGACCATCGCGATGCGGTCGAGTACCGCGTCGTCCTCGTGGAAGCGCTTCAAGGCGTCCTTCATGTCCTGGACGAAGCAAGTGGCGGCAAAAATTGACGCCGATAGAGCAGCTAGCATCCGGTGGACCTCGCCCTGCTGTCCATAGCTGGAGGGCAGCCGGCCGGCGGGCCAGCGAACGGTCGCCGTCAGTCGCTCTTCGTCTAGCGTAAAGTCAGGCTCTTTCGTGGCTGTATTCTCCTCGATCCTGACGGTGAACATTTCCGCGTGCGGCTGGGCGTCAAGATCGATGGTGGTCGCAAACAGTGCCTCGATTGATCCGATCACCGCCTCTGCTGCGAGAATCGCTGCTATGGAACCTTGATGATGCACCTCGATCCGTATGCCCAGCACGCTCGACACGTAGATCTGCTGTCCCGGCTCATTGAAAATGACCGGACTACGCAGATTGTCCGATGCGGGCTGGCTCGCGAGCAGCGTAAACAGCTCGGCAACTTTCTCGGGCGTCTCTTCAACCGGAATCGACCCATCTTCACGGAGCAAAGGCTCATAACCGAGCGCGTAGAGTAACGATGTACGGGCTAGATGTAGGCCGAGGCGATCGAGGACGTCGGGAAGCCGGTCAGCCTGCTTGAGTTCCAGCAGGCTGAAATTCAGGACTTGACTGCCAAGCACACCGTCGAACTCTTGCAGACGCTTTGCCGCGTGCTCTTTCGACGCCTCGTCGAGGGGCAGCGCCGCGACGCAACCTCGAACCAGTCGAATTGCTTCCAGGGCGTCGGGCAAATGGCGAAGCTCAATGGCGATCCAAGCGAGCAGCATGAGTGTAGGAACGACAGTGGCGGGAAGGTGACTATCCTCCTCGGCTTCGATGAAGATCGATGCGAGCGCAAAGATGCAGCTGGCGCGGGCTGCCCAGAGCAGGCCAGCGCTGCGATACGCAAGTGAAAGCAATCGCATGGCCTCAATAAAAGAGCTAGCGTATTCCTTTTTGGTCAGTTGATGTGCCGCTCTGCCAAGCAAGCGAATCATTTCGAAACAATCATCGAAGTCTAGCTGCTCGGCTCGCTTGAGGAGTACGAGCGCGCCCTGAGCCTCGCTTGTGCGTTCAGAGACAAACTGCGCAACATCGTCTATGAGGCGAGCGTAACCGGGATCATCACCCGTAACGTTGCCAAACACTTCGATCATCCCGATCAGTCGCTCGGCGGCAAACTCCCCAAGACCCCTCGCCCGCCGGAGGACATCGGAGAATTGCGGCCAGAGAGCGTTAAGGGCTGCCCGATCACCTGCGATCAAAGCTTGATTTGCCTGTATCACGAGAAGCGAGGTTCGCGCCTCCAAGGCATTGTTCGGCCTTTCCACGTCGGCCGCCATCACCTCAAGTCGGTGGATTAGCCGTGCAACGCGCTCGCTTAGCTTCGCTTCGTCGGAGGTGAGATGCCCATGGATGACTGCGTTGAAAAGAAGCTGAGCAAGATTGCACAAGAATTCGAGGTTCCTCGCATGATCGGTTTCGAGTGCGAGCGTCTCGAACGCGTCATAGCTGTTATTGAGCTGTGCAATATCGTCGAACCACCAGAAGGCAGTCCAAATCCACTCGTACCTCGCCTCAAGCCGTTGCCGGTAGGTGCCGTCCTCGTCGGCGAGGCGGACGGCGCGCGCGAACCGCCCGTCGGTCTCGGGCCGAGGACGTTCGAGGTTGCGCGAGAGCCTAGCTGCGACCAAAGCTTCGGTCACCCGCTGCATTTCCATGCCTGCGAAGGCCTGCGGGTCGCCGAGTGCCTTCTCGACATCGTCGAGCTGTTGCGCACGTGAGTAGTCAGACGGGCCGAGGCGGCGTGTCTCTGCGACCTCCTGGCCGATACCCAGATAATTGAACGCGAGGTCTTTGCGGTCGCCTTCAATAACCTGTTCGACAATCCAGGTCCGGTCAAGAATGGTAACGGTGACGCCGTATTGCCGAGTCAGTTCGTCCTCGACGCGAGCGCGATCCTTGGCCCGGGCGAACCGGGCGGTAACGCAGAAGATCTTTTGATACTCGCGTCCGGTTCCAACGATGCCGGCGACGTCGCTACGTACCTTCTCAACCCATTTCTTCTTAGCGCTAAAGGCGAAAGCCCACCGCTCGCGACCGGAATTAGCCTCGCCGACATAGGCGAGAGTCGCAATCTCGTCAGCGATCGGAATGGTTTCGGTATCGGCCTTGCTGTCCCCGCCGCCTTCCGGTCCGGTTGCGGGTTTCAGATTCGGGCAGATCGTCCGCTCGCACAGCTTTCGACAAAAGATCTCGAAGGCCTGCGTTTGATTGCGAGCAGTGATGGTCTCGAGATGATACTCGAGCGTTGGGGCGTCAAGCAGGTAGGTCGTACGGTCGACGCTGTCTGAATAGTACTCGGGGCGCAACCGACGCATAAAGGTCGATGGAGAAATTTTACGCCCATCTTTCACCCTATCTGACATTCATTTTGTCCTAACACTTCCCTTAGTCGTTAACAATAGTAGAGCAGTGTTGCAGTCTCGCCTAGAACTCACCTGCCTGCCGGTACGCCTGACCCACCTGATTCGACTGCTATCAATGGTGTTCGCCTCCGACAACCGATGGGCCCGGTTCAAATCTGGTTCCAGACTTTGCTACGGTCTGCAAGCCGCCACATGAGCCGGCGGCGACGTATTGGCCATCGCCGCCGTGCTCGATCTTTGGTTAAGTTGGATCGGGTCGACTGAAGTCCTCTGAGGATTGGGTCGGAAAGGGACCGTGTGCTGTTTCCGCGCCCTGCTCCTCCTCCTTGTCTTCGGCTGACTGAGTGTTCCGACTCCGCTTCAGGGCGCTCACCAACGGACCCAGGTAGGCGCGCGTAATCTCCGGTCGCGAATGTCCTAGATGCTCCGCCACGACCTGGCGTGCCAGGTAGTCACGATCCGGATCGAGGGACGTCACGTCGCCGCCATAGACCGGGGCATCCACACCCGCGATGCTCTTGTAGATTGCGTTGGCCTCCTCGTGGCGAAGGCCGTGCGGCACCAGCCCGGTGGTGCGGGCGATCCCGCAGCTGCGACACACCCGGTAGAAATGGGAGCGCCAAGCCTTCAGTGACCGCGTGTCCGGGATCAGCGAGCCGGTGGAGTCGTTCGCCCAGCGTTTGGCGATGTCGAGGATCTGCCGCTGCGCGGGGTGCTCGATCGGCACGGTCCGATCCCGACCGCCCTTCGCGCCCCAGTTGATGGCAAGATGTGTTCCCTTGTCCGCCATCTCCGGGTGAAGCAGCCAGGCCTCCTTGGCCCTAAGGCCAAACACCCACTGCAACGCGAGCTGCAGGGCGACCAGCCGATCGCGCTTGGCGACTTCGGCGAGCTTCTGTTCGATATCGTCGACAAGACCGCTCCAGCCCTTGGCCTTCCGCGCCACGTACGATCGGACAGCACACGACGGATTGAGCAGGTACTTGGCGGCCGGTTCGACCATGCCATCCTTCCCGACCCAGGTGGCGAAGACTCGAAACACCGAGAATCGCTTCTGGATCTCGCTCGCTGAAAGTTTCTGCTCTTCCCAATGCCGCGCCAGCACCTGCATGTGGCGGTTACCGAAATTGGCTGGATCGCGCAGCTTGTAGCCGAGCTCGTGCAGCTTCAGGAATCCTTGCTTAAGTATTTGCGCCCGGGCCATCGCCGTGTCGCCGCTGCAGCCTTTCGCGAGCCGGCTGTGGCGGTGGTTGTGTTCGCGCAGGAGCTGGCTCAGCCGGTACAGCAGCTCGCTCTTCGCCGAGCGGCGGCTGCGACGTTTGTGACTGCGTGGGTACATCGTGTCCATGGTTGTGAGTCCTCCGAATCCGTGAGAATCGTTGAGTCGCTGGTGCTGGCTTGTGCCCGCCCCGCCAGCGTTGGGGCATACGGCCGTTTCGTTAGTGAAATGGGAGTCGCTGGCGGACCCGTTTCCGGGCGACGCGCCGCACAGGATCAGTCCTGCGGCTGACTCGGGTACTGCCTGGCATGTCTGCTTCGATGACGAAGACACCGGTGGGCATCCTGCCGGCCAACAGCAGGCGAGGTGCTTGCGCGACTTCCCGGGTCACGTGGCGTCGCGTATGGACGCCAGATTCCCCGAGCGGCCTTGCGGCCGTGTACTGGGCGCAGCTTCGTCGGATCGAAATGTTCGCAACCGACGGGGCGATTGCGGTGCCGTGTGCCGTCTTCCTGCGACACGGTGCTTCGGTGGGCGGTTAACTCATGGCCACCATTCGGGCGGGGGACTGTCTAGCGGGACCTTCGCGCGGAGACGGCGCGAATCGCGCGGGCGTTACTGCTGCCCAACGCACTGCCCTGGCGCTTGCGTACTCGGTGCAAACGCCTGCCAACGACTACACGAGGGACTTCACCTTCGGGTAAGCACTTGCGGCGTAGATGCCTGCGTGCTTTCAGCGCTGCGTCTTAGGCCGCTGCAGCTCGCGGGCCTCTTTCGAGGCGGGGAAAAATCTCGACGCGCGCATCTTGCTTCGAGTGCCTGCGCCATGTCAAGCGGGTCGCGCGTGATTTTTTCGCGCGTGCAACTCTTTGTTTGCGACTGGCCATCGTTGCCCAGAGAGCCTGAGGAGTCGATAACTCGTGGTACATGAATCAATATTCCGTGCGCGATTTGCATCTCTCTCTTGCAGCGGCCGGGCCGCGCGCATCTTGAGCACGAGGGTGCCGCGGCCCAAGCTGTCAGAATGTCGGCGCGTGACATGAAGCGGTATCGCGGTCGGTAACCGACCGCGGTCGGCCCTCGCCGGCGGCCACCTGAGCCGTGCACTGTTGCCTTCAATCTCGAACGCGTCGCTAGCGACGTGCAGCGCCTCCTCACCAAGGGATGTCGTCGCTTGCGACGCGTTTGCGACGCGCACGACGGCGATAGATGCGCAATATGGCGATCTATCCCCCCTTGCGTCGCGACGAATCTTCGGCCAAGAATGTCGCCACGGATTCGACGGACTCGAATCCTGCAAACGAGAAGTGAATCGAGGGTTTGACCTCCCGGCCAAACCATCGAGCGGCAGCAGACCAGGCATCGCCAATGCTTGCGGTTTCTGCCGCGGCCCGTGTGATAGCGGTTTGCGCTGGATTCCTGCTATTTGCGTGCATGAAGCTAGGTAGCGTGCTGCTTTGCGCGCTCGCTGATCCGGTCTAATCCCGACCCGCCGCGCGGCACGCGGCGATGGTCAAATAGGTGCGGCATCGGGCTGATAGATCAGCCACCGGTGCCGGCCCTCTCTCGCGATCTTCCCTGTTCGTGATTTCCGCGGCGCGCTGCTGTGCGCCGCGCGGATTCCGCATGCCTGCGCGCCGGGTTTCTGCGCGCGCCCATCGCCACATACAACCGAATTCTTATAAGGAGCTATTCCATGAACACAACCATTAACAGTAGTGCCCGAGAAGCAAGGACAACGAACCGATGAATCCCCGGCTCATTCGTCTCCGCGACGTCCCGAAATACCTCGGGATGGACAAGAACCGCTTCAACGCCGAGGTCCGCCCGTTGCTGACGGAAGTTCCCATCGGCTCACGTGGAATCGCATTCGACCGCCTTGAACTCGACGCCTGGGTCGACGATCATGTTCGTCGCAACGGGCGTTCCGTAAAGGAGACACCATGGAACGACCAAAGCTGCCCGAAGGCCTCGTTTGGCGAAAGAGGCCGGATGGGAAGTACTTCAAGTACATCTATTTCAAAGTGCAGTATCGGAAAAGGCGGATTCGCGGCTCTAGCGGAACGGCTGATCCGAGAGAAGCAGAGCGACGGCTGAGACGGATCAAGGAGCAGATCGACAACCAGGAGCTCTACGGGGTGCGGCCGGATCGGCCCTTCCGCCTCGCGGCGGAGAAGCTGATCCGGGAGTTCCAGGGATCGCCCAAGACGCTGCTCATGTACGCACGAGCGGCCGATGAGCTCAATCCCTGGATCGGCGACGATCCGCTGCGGCTCATCTGCAAGGATCGCCTCCGGCCCTTCATCGAAGCGCGCCGGGCCGCCGGCGTCTCGGTCAGGACGATCAATCTCACCATCGCGTTCGTGCGGCGGGTGCTGCGGCTGGCAGCATATTACTGGCGGGACCAGAAAGGCATGTCATGGATCGAGAACTGCCCGATCATCCAGTTCGAGAAGGGGCCGGCGAAGAAGCCCTATCCGCTGTCGTGGGACGAACAGGAGCGGCTGTTCGACCTGCTGCCCGGCCGCATCCGCAAGGCCGCCATCGTCGCCGTCAACACGGGCCTGCGGGAATCGCCCCTGATCCGGTTGCGGTGGGAGTGGGAGGAGCACTGCAGCGAGATCGGCGAGACGGTGTTCCGGCTGCCGGCGGAGATCATGAAGAACAAGAAGCCGATGGTCCTGCTGCTCAACCGCCCGGCGCGCGCGGCGATCGAATCCATGCGCGGCTATCATCCGGAGCTGGTCTTCGGCGAGATGTACCAGATGACCAATACGTCGTGGCAGTACGCGTGGAGGGAGGCGGGACTCCCGAGCGGCAAGGAGTACGTGAAGGGCGTTCACAACCTGCGGCACACCTTCGGCAAGCGGCTACGCGACGCCGGCGTGGCGGAGCGCGACGTGCAGGACCTGCTGCATCACGTTCCGCGCACGATCACGCGCCACTACTCGGTGCCAGAGCTGCGGAACCTCAAGGCCTGTCTGGAGCGCATCGCGGAGCGGCCGGCGCCCCCTACCGTTCGTCATGCCACAAAAGTGCCACAACGGGCGGTGTCCGAGGACCGGGTGAATTATTGAACGCGCGTAACTCGCGGTGGATGCTCGGGAATAACTGGTGGGCCGTGCAGGACTTGAACCTGCGACCAACTGGTTAAAAGCCAGCTGCTCTACCGACTGAGCTAACGGCCCGGAATGCGGGAGAGGCCGGATTATCCGGGCGCCTTCCGGGGCTGTCAAACAAAAAGGGACTGCCGAGCGGCTCCCGTTACGACGGCTCCGTCAGGCAGGTTTGCCGGGCGTGGGGAGCACGCGGAGATCCGCGAGACCGAGGCGCACCGAGCGCCAGAAGCCCTGCTCGTCGAGCATGTAGTACTGCACCTTCATGGTCAGCGCAGCACCGAAGATGATGGAACCGAGCGTCAGGAATGAGCCAAGCGCCAGGGTGGACACCCCGGTGATCGCCTGCCCGACCGTGCATCCCATCGAGAGGACCCCGCCGACGCCCATGAGCACGCCCCCCACCGCGTGGGAGAGAAAATCCTTGAACGAGGCGAACCACTCGAACCGGAACTTGCGCGTCACGAGCGAGTACAGCGCGGACCCGACGATCACACCGGCGACCGCCATGATGCCGAAGTTGAGCAGCGCGAAGTTCGTGGGCTCCATCAAGTACCGCACGCTGTCGCCCATCGGGCTGATGAAGGTGTAGGACTGAACGAGCACGCGGCTTGGCGGGTTGTCGACCATCTCGAATTCCACGAACTCTTTCCATGCGGTCCCCCACGATCCGCCCGTGATCCACCATCCGGCGACCACGGCTAGGCCGATGACGGCGCCGCCGAGTATTCCGTCGAAGCTCGAACGGAAGTCCGCAGACTTGAAGATGAAGGCGAGCAGGCCGATGCCGACTGCGAGGCCGAGCCCATAATGGAGCCACGGTGCGTCGCTTATACCGGACACGCCACCGACAATGGCCGCGAGCTCCTGGCTCCGGATGCCGTAGCTCTGGAGCTCGACGATCGTGGGCTGCATCCAGCTCATGAACGCGGTGTTGAAAAGATCGGTCCAGAGCATGAGGTACGCCGCCGGGGCCGCGAAGAACACCAGCAGCACCACCGACTTGAGGTTGCCGCCGCCGATGCGCACGAAGCACTTGTTGCCGCAGCCGCTGCCCAGCGTCATGCCGATTCCGAACAGCAGTCCGCCGAGCAAGTAGCGGATCCAGGCGAAGCTCGCGGTCCTGTACGGCGGGAACGTGCTGTTGCCGATCTGAAGAATCCCGCCCGCCTCCAGCGCCAGAACGCCCAGCAGGGCGACCGCGATGGCGAACAGCCAGGAACGCATCCGGGTGCTGTCGCCGATGTTCACGAGGTCGGAGACCGCCCCCATCGTGCAGAAATTGGTCCGGCTCGCCACTGCGCCCATGACGACTGCGATCGCGAAAATCGACAGCAGGACCTGAGTATGGATGTTGAATGCCATGGCGTTGTGCTACCCCGATTCGAAAGCGGACATCCGGCAGAAGACCGTGCGGGCGCCTATTTTAGGCCTCTCGGCTCGGCGAAACCAAGCCGCTGACGCGGAAAATGACGGGAATAATTCGCGATTTAGCGCGTCACGCCACGATACCGCGTGGGGTCCGCCAAGCCGGCCGCAGCGAACCCCTGGCCCCGGAGCCGGCAGGCCTCGCAGACCCCGCATGCCCGGCCGGCTTCGTCCGGGTCATAGCAGGAAAGCGTCAGGCCGAAGTCGACCCCAAGCTCCGAACCGACACGGATGATTTCGGCCTTGGAAAGATCGATCAGCGGGGCCCTGACGGCCGTTCCCCGCCCCTCCACGCCCGCGCGGGTCGCGACCTCCGCCACCCGATTGAAGGCCTCGATGAACGCCGGACGGCAGTCGGGGTAACCCGAGTAGTCGACCGCGTTCACCCCGATATAGATCGCGCGGGCGTCGAGCACCTCGGCCCAGGACAGCGCGAGCGCGAGGAACACCGTGTTTCGCGCCGGAACATAGGTGACGGGAATCCCTTCGCCCGGGCGAGTGGGGACCGTGATCGCCGGATCGGTCAGCGCCGAGCCGCCGATCCACGAAAGGTCGAAGCGCGCGACCCGGTGCTCCGTCGCTCCGAGCGACTGCGCGACGCGCCGCGCGGCCTCGAGCTCGGCCCGATGCCGCTGTCCATAATCGATCGTCAGGGCGTGACAGCTCGCCGCCTCGCGCCGCGCCAGGGCGAGCGTCGTCGCCGAGTCGAGGCCGCCGGAAAGCAGGACGACGGCGCGTTCCACCCCGTCAGCGACCGGGGGCGCCATGCCAAAGAAGCTTGTGAAGCTGGATCTGCAGGCGCACCGGCAAGCGCTCTGCGAGGATCCAGTCCGCCAGCGTCGTCGGATCGAGCTCGCCGTGCACCGGAGAAAAAAGGATCTCGCAACGATCGGCGAGACCGTACTCGGCGAGCCGCGCGCGGCTCCATTCGTAGTCGGCCCGATCGCGAATGACGAATTTCACCTGGTCCGCGGGCCGGAGAAGCGCCACGTTGGCGTAGCGGTTGCGCGCCTCCTCGCCCGAGGACGGCGTCTTCAGATCCATGACGATGCTCACGCGGGCATCGATGTCCGCAATATCGAGGGCACCGCTGGTTTCGAGCGAGACGGCATAGCCCCGATCCGCGAGTCGCGCGAGGAGCGTCCGGCAGGCGGGCTGCGCGAGCGGCTCGCCGCCCGTGACGCAGACATATCGCGGCGCGTACTGCGCCACCCGCTCGAGAACGTCGTCGAGAGACACGCGGGTGCCGCCATGAAAGGCGTAGGCGGTATCGCAGTAGCTGCAGCGCAGCGGGCAGCCGGTGAGCCGGACGAACACGGTGGGGCACCCGACGCTCCGGGCCTCGCCTTGCAGGGAATAGAAAACCTCCGTCACCCGCAGCACATCGTCAGGGGACGGCGGCCGGCGCGAGGAGGGTGGGCGATCGAGCTGCGACGTGAGGACCATTAGACGCCCCTTCCGAGGGGCATTCATTATACCCGGCCGCCGTACCGGTGGAGGCGCTATCTGGCGTCCCGAGGCAGCTTGGACAGGCGCTGCTCGGCCGACTTGGCGACCGAGGTATTGGGGTAGCGGGCGATGACCTGATTCAGCACCTCACGGGCCTTGTCGTAGGCACCGAGCTCATGGTGGGTGTAGCCAAGCTTGAGCAGGGCGTCGGGCACCTTGGGGCTGTCGGGGTAGACCGTCATCACGCGGTTGAAGCCGTCCAGTGCCGCGCGAAAATCGCGGCGCACGTAAGCCGCTTCCGCCACCCAGTACTGCGCGTTGTCGGCCAGCGCGCTCCGGGGATGCTGGGCGATGAAATCGCCGAAGGCCTTCCCGGCCTGGTCATACAGGCCCTGCTTGAGCAGGCCGAATGCCGCGTCGTAAGCCTGCTGCTCCTGCGATGTGGGCGCCGTGGTGCGCGCCGACGCCGCTTTCGCGTTCCCGATCGTGCCGCCGACGGGCGGAGTGGTCACGCTGCCGCCGGGCTCCGTCGAGGACGGCGACTGGGCGCGGCGCTCGAGCTCTCGCAGGCGCCGGTCGAAATCGACCAGCGCGTCCTGCTGCCGGCTCTTCAGCCGTTCGAGCTCGTGCGTCTGCACCTCGACTTGGCCGCGGAGCTGCCTGATTTCCGTCTGCAGCGCTTCGAGCTGCGTGTAGAGCTCGACGAGGCTCTGCTGCATCGCCGACGTCGAGGACGACGGTCCCTGGGCGGGAGCGACCGGCGGGCGAACCGTCCGCCGGTCGGGAAGCGTTTGCGCCGCGGCGGGTCCGGATAACCCCGCCGCGAGACCAAGCGCGATGAGAACGTACGGGCGCATACTCAGCGGTAAATGATCTCGACGCGACGGTTAAGCCGCCAGGCCGACTCGCTATGCGCGCTGTCGAGCGGTTTCTCCTCGCCGTACGAGTTCATGGTGACGCGATTCCCCGGAACGCCGAGCACGCGCATCAAGCGCTCGACCGCCTGCGCCCGGCGCTCGCCCAACGCAAGGTTGTACTCGCGGGTCCCGCGCTCGTCGGTGTGGCCCTCGAGCTGCACGCGAAGGTTCGGATTGCCGTTCAGATGGCGCGCGTGCGCTTCCACGATGCGACGGTTCTCCTCGTCCAGCGCGGCGCTGTCGAACTCGAAATGCACGCGGCGCTTGGCCAGCAGATCGGCGTCGTCCGCCGTGCCGGGAAGAGCGCCCGGGGACGGGGCGGCCTGGTCGCCCAGTCCTTCGGTGCCGGCGCCGGCACCCGGGGCGGTCTTGTCCTCCACCGGGGGCTCCTCGGTACGGGTCCCCGTTGCGCAGCCCGCGAGCGCCAGCACGCCCACCAGGCAGAACGCCAAGCGAAAGTTCATCTGCATATCGTTTACTCCTTATATTGAAGTTCTCGGTTGTAGGGTGACCAGGCCGGCTCACGTACGTCTCCTTCCTCGAGCCGGAAAAGCTGCCGCACTCTTCCATCGGACGACACCGACGCGAGCACTCCCCGCCCGCGCAGCTCCGTGGCATACAGAATCATTCTCCCGTTCGGCGCGAAGCTCGGCGACTCGTCGAGCGGCGTGTCGGTGAGCACCTGCAGGGCACCGTTGTCGAGGCGAAGCGTCGCGATGTGGTATCGACCCTTCACGGTCGTGACGAGCGTCAGCATCCGGCCATCCGGGGCGAAACCCGCGCGCGCATTATAGTCTCCCTCGAACGTCAGGCGCTGCACCTGCCGTCCGTCGGCCGTCATACGGTAGAGCTGCGGGCGACCGGCGCGATCCGAGGTGAAGACGATGTAACGCCCGTCCGGCGACCAGGCCGGTTCGGTGTCGATCGCCGGGTCGCTGGTCAGGCGTCGGAGCTCACGCGTTGCGAGCTCCAGCACATAGATCTCCGAATTGCCGTCCTTGGAGAGCGACAGCGCCAGGCGCCGGCCGTCGGGCGACCAAGCGGGCGCGCTGTTTTTCCCCTTGAACTCGGCGACCATCTGCCGGCGGCCGTCCGCAATGTTCTGCACGTACACCTTCGATCGCTTGTCCTCGAAGGAAACGTACGCCAGCTGCCGCCCGTCCGGAGACCAGGCCGGCGACAGCAGCGGCTCGTTCGAACGCACGATGGTGCGCGGGTTGTAGCCGTCGGAATCCGCGACCTGCAGTTTGTAGAGAGACGACTTCGGCCCGGCGGTCTCCATGGTGACGTAGCCGATGCGCGTGTTGAACGCGCCCGGCTCCCCCGTGAGCTTCTCGTAGACGATGTCCGCGATCTGGTGAGCGACGGCGCGCAGCGTGTCGCCGCCGACCGTGTAGCGCAGGCCGGCGAGCTGCGCCTGCTTGAACACGTCGTACAGCCGGAACTGGATCTGATACCGCCCCGGCGCGATTTGGGCCACGGTGCCGATCACGAGCGCTTCGGCCTTGATCACGCGCCAGTCCTTGAAGACGACGTCGCGGTCGTCCGACGGATACGACACGAAATCCTTGCGCGGCAAGGTCTGAAAGCGGCCGCTGCGCGCGAGGTCCGCCTCGATGATGTCGGCGACCGCCTGCGGCGGCTGCCCGGGGCCGCTCCAGCCGAACGGCACGACGGCGATCGGCACGCCGGTCTCCACGCCCTGGGTGATATCGATGGTGAGGACCGCGCGCGCGGGAGCGACGAGCACCGCCCAAACGAGCGCAGCAACCGAGATCGAACGGGTGATGCTTTTCATCCCTTGTCCTTCGCCGGATCGAAGTTGAACTTGATGTCTCTGAAGTACGGAAAGAGCTCGGGGTCGGTCGCGATCGGGAGCGGGGACGCCTTGCGCACGGCGACCTCCACCGAGCGGTCGAACAGGGCGTTGCCGGAAGGGCCGATGACCGTCGCCTCCACCACCTCGCCTCCGGGCAGCAGGCGCACGCGTACCGTGCACTTCAGGCCCTCCGGCACCCCGACCGGCAATACCCAGTTCCGGCTCACCTTCTGCTTGATCGCGCCTTCGTATTGCGACATGGCCGTCGCCGCGCGACGCTGCAACTCCTGTTCGCGCCGGGCCTGCTCGCGTGCCTGCTCCTCCATGGCGAGCTGCTCCCGCAACGACTCCTCGGCCGCCTTGCGTCGCGTCTCCTCTTCCTTTTTGCGCTGCTCGGCCTCCCGCTGCTTCTGCTCCGCCTCGGCCTTCATGCGCGCCTCTTCCTGGCGCTTGCGCTCCGCCTCGGCCTTCCTGCGCGCCTCCTCGGCCCGGCGCTGCTCTTCCTGCTGCTTCTGCTGGGCGACCCGCTTCTGCTCTTCGACCCGACGCTGCTCCTCGAGGCGCTTCTGCTCCTCGGCGCGGCGGCGCGCGTCCTCCTCCTTCTGCCGCTGCTCGGCCTCGCCCTTCCTGCGGGACTCCTCCTGGCGCTTGCGTTCGGCCTCGAGCTTGCGCGGGTCCTCGACCACGGTCGCCTGAATGGGCTGGGCGACCGGCGCGGTGGGCGCGGCCGTGTACTGGAACCCGACGACGACGATCCCCACCACCGCGAGATGCACCAGCACGGCGAGAACGAGAGCGCGCATGCCGCCCGGCTGGCGGCGGTCTTTCCGCATCATTTACCGGGCGCCGAGGGCTCGGTCACGAGCCCCACGCTGGGCGCGCCGGCCGATTGCAGGAGCGCCATTGCCCTGATGACATCCCCGTAAGCGGCGCTCTTGTCGCCCCGTACCAGCACGGGCGTCTGGGGGTTGGCCCGAAGAAACGCGGCCACTCTGCGGCGGAGCTCATCCGAGGCGACAGGCCGCCTTTGCTCTTCGTAGTAGTAGCGCCCTTTGGAGTCGATGGTGATCACGAGCGGCTCTTTGTCCTTCTGATCGATCGGCTTGGTCGTCGCCTGCGGCAGATCGACCTTCACGCCCTCCGTGAGCAGCGGCGTGGTGATCATGAAGATGACGAGCAGCACGAGCATGACGTCGATGTACGGCACGACGTTGATCTCGCTCATCAGCCGGCGGCGCCGGCGCCCGTACGCCTGCACGGGTTATGCCTTCGCCGCGAGCGCCTGCCGCTGCAGGATGCTCGAAAATTCATCCATGAAGATCTCGTAGCGCGTCACCAGCCGCTCGACCTTGTTCGAGTAGCGGTTGTACGCGATGACGGCGGGAATCGCGGCGAACAGGCCGATGGCGGTCGCGATCAGCGCCTCGGCGATGCCGGGCGCAACGTGACCGATAGTGGGCTGCTGGATCGAACCGAGCGCGCGAAACGAGTTCATGATGCCCCAGACCGTGCCGAAGAGCCCCACGTAGGGACTGGTCGAGCCCACGGTGGCGAGGAACGGCAGATGCATTTCGAGGTAGTCCGTCTCGCGGGTGAGCGCGACACGCATGGCCCGCTGCACGCCCTCGAGCAGTCCGGCCGGGTCGACGTGGGGTTGTCCGACGAGCCGCTTGTACTCGCGAAAGCCCTCGACGAAGAGGCTCTCCATGCCGGCTGCGCTCTGCGCCTTGGCGAACTCCGTGTACATCTGGTTGAGGTTCCCGCCCGACCAGAACTTGTTCTCGAAGCGGTCGGCGGCGCGGTACGCGGACTGCAGCGCGAACCACTTGCGAAAGATCATGGTCCACGAGATGACCGAGGCCAGGATCAGTAGCGCGATGACGATCTGCACGGGCAGGCTCGCGTTCTTGATGAGCGCGAAGATGGCCATGCCTTCGGGACTGGCGACGACGTTCACGTGGATTCCTCTAGACGTTGAGCGAGGGCGGCGGGCAGGGCGCGCGGCGCGAAGGTCTTGGCATCCAGGCACGCGACGCGCACTTCGCCCTCGCAGACGGTCGCCCCTTCGCGCACGATCGTCTGCGCGAACGTGAGGCTCGCGCCGCCCCGCGCGGCGACCCGCACACCTACGTTCAGGACATCGTTGAAGCGCGCGGGCTTCACGAATTCCAGCCTTGCCGAGCGCACTGCGAAAATCACACCCTCGTTGGCGATCAATCGGTCCTGCTCGAAACCGAGCGCCCGCAGCCATTCGGTGCGTGCGCGCTCCATGTAGCGCAGGTAATTCGCGTAGTACACGACTCCGCCCGCGTCCGTGTCTTCATAGTAGATACGAACAGGGATCGCAAAGTTCAGGGCCTTGTCGTCCTCCACCGGACGCCTCCTCTTCCGCACCCGGGGCTCAGCCCTCGAAGATTCCGCGCTGCAGCGGATCGCTACCGGCAGGCGGGGTGATCCCGAAATGCCTCCAGGCCGTCGCCGTCGCCAGCCGCCCGCGCGGCGTTCGCATCAGGAAGCCCTGCTGGATCAGGAACGGTTCGATCACGTCCTCGATCGTCCCCCGCTCCTCCCCGATCGCCGCCGCCAGGCTGTCGACCCCGACCGGCCCGCCGCCGAACTTCTCGATCACGGTCCTCAGCAGCTTGCGGTCGAGGACGTCGAATCCCTGCTCGTCCACCTCTAACATGCGCAGCGCCGCCGCCACAATGTCAGCCGTCAGGGTGCCGTTGCCTTTGATCTCCGCGAAGTCGCGCGCGCGCCGGAGCAGGCGGTTGGCGATGCGCGGCGTGCCGCGCGAGCGCCCGGCGATTGCGCCGATCGCGTCCGGCTCGCTCGCCACGCCGAGGATGCCGGCGGAACGAGTGACGATGCGCGCGAGCTCCGGCGTGGTGTAGAACTCGAGCCGGAGCACGATGCCGAAGCGGTCGCGCAGCGGCGAGGTCAGCAGCCCCGCACGCGTGGTGGCGCCGACGAGCGTGAACGGCGGCAGGTCGAGCTTGATCGATCGCGCCGCCGGCCCCTCCCCGATCACGATGTCGAGCTGGCAGTCCTCCATCGCGGGATAAAGGATCTCCTCGACGACCGGCGAGAGCCGGTGAATTTCGTCGATGAAGAGCACATCGTTCGGCTGCAGGTTAGTCAGGATCGCGGCGAGATCGCCGGGACGCTCGAGCACCGGTCCCGAGGTTTGGCGCAGGCCGACGCCCATCTCGTGCGCGACGATGTGCGCGAGCGTCGTCTTGCCGAGCCCCGGCGGGCCGAAGAGGAGCACGTGGTCGAGCGCCTCGCGCCGTGCGCGCGCGGCGGCGATGAACACCTCGAGCTGGTTATGGATCGGCTCCTGGCCGACGTAATCCGCGAGGCGCGTCGGGCGCAGGCGATTCGCTTCCACGCCCTCGTCCGCGGGCTCCTGCACCTGGCCGGACACCAGTCGATCGGTCTCGATGATGGGATTCTTCATGTCCGCCATGTTCTCAGCTCGCCGCCGCCTTCAGCGCGTTGCGGATGATTTCCTCGGTCGAGAGCCCTTGTGCCGGTACGCCGCGCACGAGCCGGCTCGCTTCCGGCGGCTTGTACCCCAGCGCGATGAGCGCGCTCACCGCCTCGCCGACCGGATCGCGCGTCTCGGGCAACGGCGCGGCGGCGGCATATGTCTCGCTTCCGTCGGCCGACAGCTTGTCGCGCAGCTCGACGATCAGACGCTCTGCGGTCTTGCGCCCGATCCCCGGTACCTGGGTCAGGCGCGCGACGTCCTCGTGGGCGACGCACCGGGCGAGCTCTTCCTCGGAAAGCCCGGAGAGCACCGCCAGTGCCACGCGGGGACCCACCCCGTTGATCTTGAGGAGTGCCCGGAACTGGCGGCGCTGCGCCTCGCGTGCGAAGCCGTACAACAGGTGCGCGTCCTCGCGAACGACGAGGTGCGTGTGCAGCGTCACCGTTTCCCCGACCGGGGGCAGGTCGTAGAAGGTGGTCATCGGCGCCTCGAGCTCGTAGCCGATCCCGCCCACGTCCAGGAGCAGGGCCGGCGGCTCCTTGCGGATCAGCACGCCGCGCAGGCGGCCGATCACGCCGGCACCCCTGCGGTACGACCCCGCATCCCCCGACCGAGCGCGCCCTGGCCGACGGCATGATGCGCATGACAGATCGCGCAGGCGAGCGCATCCGCCGCATCCGACGGCGGCGCCCGGTCGAGGCCCAGGAGCGCCCGCACCATGTGCTGCACCTGGGGCTTCTCCGCTCCCCCCGTGCCGACGACCGCGCGCTTGATCTCGCGCGCCGAATACTCGCTTACCGTCAAACCTCGATTCGCGCCGGCGAGCACCGCCACGCCCCGCGCCTGGCCGAGCTTGAGGGCGGAGTCCGCGTTGCGCGCCATGAAGACCTTTTCCGCGGCGAAGACGGTCGGCTGGTAGGTATGGATGATTTCGCTCACTCCGTCGTAGACGGCCTTGAGGCGGTCGGCGAGGCTGCCGGCCGGCAGGCGGATGCAGCCGCTCGCCACGTACTGAAGCCTGCCGTTGCGCAGCACCTGCACCACCCCGAAGCCGGTCACCCTCGACCCCGGATCGATGCCGAGGACTCGCATCAGCCCGCCTGCCGCTCCAGTACGGACTCGGGGAAATCGGCGTTGGTGTAGACGCTCTGGACGTCGTCGAGATCTTCCAGCACCTCGAGCAGTTTGAGCATTCGCTCGGCGTCCTCGCCCTCGAGCGTCACCGTGAGGGCGGCGCGTTCGCAGATCTCCGCGACTTCGGGTTCCAGGCCGGCGCGGTCGAAGGCCTCCCGCACCGGCGGGAAGCCGTCGGGGCTCGTCAACACTTCGAGCGTGCCATCGTCGTTCGTCACCACATCCTCCGCTCCCGCATCCAACGCGAGCTCCATGATCCTGTTTTCGTCCGCGCCCGGCGGAAACGAGATCACGCCCTGGCGCCTGAACAGGTACGCGACCGAGCCGTCCTGGCCGAGGTTCCCGCCGTGCTTGGTGAACGCATGGCGCACCTCGCCGACGGTACGCGTCCGGTTGTCCGTCGTGCACTCGACCATCACCGCCACGCCGCCCGGCCCGTAACCTTCGTAGCGCACCTCCTCGTAGCTCGCGCCCTCGAGCTCGCCGGTGCCCCGCTTGATCGCGCGCTCGATATTGTCCTTTGACATGTTGGCCGCGAGCGCTTTGTCGATCGCGTGGCGCAGGCGCGGGTTGTGTGCCGCATCGCCCCCTTTGGTGCGCGCCGCCACCGTGATTTCCCGAATCAGTTTCGTGAAGACCTTGCCCCGCCTGGCATCCTGCGCGCCTTTGCGGATGCGGATGTTGGCCCACTTGCTGTGACCGGCCATCGGAAATCGCGTAACTCTTTGATTCGAGCAGTTTTCCGCCATCGAGCGGTGCCGGGCAGTGTAACATCGCACGCGGCCTCCGCGCACGCCGCAGGCCGCGCCGCCGGTTCAGTGCCTGAAGCGCCCGGTCCGCAGGAAAACGCACACCTGCGTTGCCACCGCACGCGACACGAGCATGCCGCTATGGCTCGTCGGGAGGACGATCGAGTCGGACGCCTCCGCAAGTCCTGCCTCGGTGACCGTGACCACGCCGTCGTTCACCTCGTCATGCCGCACGAAGAGCCGCCCCAGTCCGAGGGGCACGCTCCCCGCGATCACACCGATCTCGCGCCGGACGGGTCGCAAACCGCGCGCCTCGCCGGCCAACAGGGCGCCGATGCTGCGGCCGAGCCAGCGCCGTCCGAACGCCGTGCGGCCGACCTGGACGGCGGCCGCCGATCCGCCGTGCGGCGAGCCCAGCGTCACGACCCGCCCGGGTCGGTTCAGGTCGACGCCATGCAACGTTGCGCGAATGACGACGCCACCGAGACTGTGCCCGACGAAGTGAACCACGTCGCCCGGTACCCGTGCCGCGAAGGCATGCAGTCGCGCGGCGTTCTCGCGCAGATCGAGGCGGCAGGTCGGAAAGGAGTACGGATACGTGTCGAAGCCGCAACGCGCGAGGCGTCGCGCGAGCAGCGCGAGACTCCAGCCGCCAAGCCAGAGACCGTGGACCAGGACCACCGACTCGCGCGCCCCGTTTGCGGACCCTCGCAGTGCCACTCGCCTGCTATCCCAGGTTCCGCGCGATCGCCTCGATGGCGGCCCGGTTGCTCCAGGAGTACACCGTCGCCGCCGCCCGCGGGAACTCGAACCAGGCGAACTCGGCATGCTCGGGGGAAAGGACGACCGGAATCTCGGAGTCGACCGCCACGGCAAAGCCGTACTCGGTGTTCTCGGTGACGCCGGGCGCATAGCGCGCACGCCACTGCGGCATGATCGTGTAGCGCTGGGTGAGCGCGAGATCGGTCAGGGCCTCGGGCAAAACGGCCAGCCCGGTCTCCTCGCGCAGCTCGCGCACCGCGGCCTGGCGCGGGTTGTCCTCGTTCCATTCCAGGCTCCCGGTTACGGACTGCCAGAAACCGGCTGCGTCGGCGCGCCGCAGCAGCAACACCCGGTGCGCCGTGTGGACGACGACGAGAACGGATTCCGGACGCCTAAAGTTTGTCGCCGCCGGCGGCATCGGCGGAGCCCGCCGGCTTGCGCAGCCGGATGTGCAGCTCGCGCAGCTGCGCCTCGTCGACCGTGCTCGGCGCCTCGGTCATGAGGCACGAAGCCTTCTGCGTCTTGGGAAAGGCGATCACGTCGCGGATCGACTCGGCACCCGCCATGAGGGCGACGACGCGATCCAGCCCGAAGGCGATACCCCCGTGGGGCGGGGCGCCGAACTTCAGGGCGTCGAGCAGGAAGCCGAACTTTTCGCGCGCCTCCGCCTCGTCCAGACCGAGCGTCGCGAACACCCGCTGCTGCACGTCGGTGCGGTGGATGCGGACCGATCCGCCGCCGATCTCCGAGCCGTTCAGCACGAGATCGTAGGCCCGGGCGCGCACGTTGGCGGGGTCCAGATCCACCCGCTCGAGGTCCTCGGCCTTGGGTGCGGTGAAGGGGTGGTGCAGCGACTGCCACCGTTTGAGCTCGGCGTCGTACTCGAACATCGGGAAGTCGACGACCCAGACGAGCCGCCAGCCCTCCTGGCGCAGGCCCAGGTCCTCGGCGAGTTTGAGGCGCAGCGCGCCGAGGGCGTCGTTCACGATTTTTGCCTGATCGGCGCCGAAAAAGATGAGATCGTTCGTCTGTGCACCCGTGCGCTGCAATATCCCGCGGATGGCATCGTCCGTCAGGAATTTGAGAATCGGCGACTGCAGGCCTTCACGCCCGCGCGCAGCGTCGTTCACCTTGATGTAGGCGAGCCCCTTGGCCCCGTACTGCCCGACGAACTCGGTGTAGCCGTCGATCTGGCTGCGCGTGAGCTCTCCGCCCCGCGGCACGCGCAACGCAGCCACCCGCCCCGACGGCGAGTTCGCCGGCCCCGAGAACACCTTGAACTCGGCCTCTTTCACGAGATCGGCGACTTCCACGAGTTCGAGCGACACCCGAAGGTCCGGGCGATCGGTGCCGAAGCGGTGAACCGCGTCATGATACGACATCCGCGGAAAGGGATCGGGCAGATCCACGTCGAGCACTTCCTTGAACAGGCGCCGGACCATCTGCTCCATGAGTCGGGTGATCGCCGTCTCGTCCATGAACGAGGTCTCGATGTCGAGCTGCGTGAACTCGGCCTGACGGTCGGCGCGAAAGTCCTCGTCGCGGAAGCAACGCGCGATCTGGAAGTAGCGGTCGAAGCCCGCGACCATGAGGATCTGCTTGAAAAGCTGCGGCGACTGCGGGAGCGCGTAGAAGTGTCCGGCGTGAATCCGCGAAGGCACCAGGTAGTCGCGCGCGCCCTCGGGAGTCGAGCGGGTGAGCATCGGCGTCTCGATCTCGATAAAGCCATTCGCCTCGAGGAAGCGGCGAAGCGTCTGCGTCACGCGATGGCGCAGCAGAATGTTGCGCTGCATCGAGTCGCGCCGCAGGTCGAGGTAGCGGTACCTCAGGCGCACCGACTCGTTCACGTCCGGCTCGTCGAGCTGGAACGGCAGCGCCTCGGCGCGGTTCAGCACCTCGATCGACTGCGCGGCGACCTCGACCTCCCCGGTCTTGAGGTGCGGGTTCTCGGTCCCCGGCGGCCGCCGGCGCACCCGGCCGACGATCCGAAGCACGAACTCCCCGCGCACCTCCTCGGCCTTCCTGAAGACGTCAGGGAGTCCCGGATCGAACACGACTTGCGCGATGCCTTCGCGGTCGCGTAGATCGACGAAGATGACGCCGCCGTGGTCGCGACGGCGGTGCGTCCAGCCGCAGAGGGCCACTTCCTGGCCGATCAGTGACGCGTTGAGCTCGCCGCAATAGAGGGTGCGCATCTTGAACAGTCCAACAATCGGTTGAATCGGATGACGGGTGGGCTACGAGGCCTGCGCGCGCCGGGGCGCGATGAGCGCTTCTTTACGACCCTCGGGCACGACCACCCCTACGGAGATGATCATCTTGAGCCCGTCGTCGACCGGCATTTCGAGCTCGATCACGTCCTCTCGCGGCAGCATCAGGATGAAGCCGGAAGTCGGATTCGGGGTCGTCGGGACGAAGATCGTAAGCAGGTCCTGGCCCGTGCGATCGCGCACTTCGTGCACGCCCTCGCCGGTCAGGAAGGCCAGGCTCCATATGCCCTTCCGCGGGTACTCCACCAGCACTACCTTCCGAAACGACTTGCCGGTGCCGTGGAAAATGGCTTCGGTCAGCTTCTTGACCGAGGTGTAGATGGTGCGCACCAGGGGGATCCGGTCGAGCAGCCGCTCGCCCAGGTGCAGGAGCTGCTGTCCGAAGAGGTTCGTGACGACGACCCCGGTGCCGACCACGATCGCGGCGGTCAACAGTATGCCGAGACCCGGAATGCGAAAGCCGAGCAGATTCTCCGGACGAAGCCCCGCCGGCAACAGGAGCAGAGTCTGATCCATCAGATCGACCAGGAACTTGATGATGAGGAGCGTCACCCCGAGCGGGACCCAGATCAGCAGTCCCGCCACGAGGTAACGCCGCAGGCGGTGCATCATGTTATCCGGCGCAGCCGCAGGTCCCGCCGCCGCACCCGTGGGCCTTCTTCTTCTCGCCGGCCTCGGTCCCCTCGGACGCCTTCTCCTTCTCCTTTTCCTTTTTCTTGCCTGAATCCTTGAAATCGGTGGCGTACCAGCCGCTTCCCTTCAGCTGAAAACCGGCCGCCGACAGGAGCCGCTTCAGCGACGGCTGCCCGCACGCGGGACAATCACGCAGTGGCTCCTCGGCCACCTTCTGAATGGCCTCCAGGCCGTGGCCGCAATCGGTGCACTTGTACTCGTAAATCGGCATACCACACCCTCCGCTTGGCTGCGCCCCGAAACATGGGGACGAAGCGACATCGAAACAACCGGTCGATTATAGCGGCTCCCGGGCGCCTAACACATTATTTTTCCGATGCATTCCTCGTCGCGCTCCTCGATGGGCCGGTCGCGCCGCTCACCCGGCGAGCGGCGTCCGATCCCGAGGAGTCGATAACAGGTCGTCGGCGCGAGGGCGTTGCGCTCGGCAGCGGTCGACCGCCGGGCGAGTCGGCGAGGCGTTCCGCCGGACGCTTTGCTCAAATGACGCTGTTTTTTTCGATAAATTACTGCTAGCGTATCGCAGCCGCACAACCTTCAACTTCCACCGCAGGAGTCACTACATGGCGACAGCCGGAAAAAAACCAACGACCAAATCCGAGATCTTTGCCTATATCGCCGAAAAGACGAACCTCAAGCGCAAAGACGTGGTCGGGGTCTTCGATGCCTTACAGGATCTGATCGAGCGTGACCTCAAGAAAGGGCCCGGGATCGTGAACCTGGCCGGGCTGATGAAAATCAAGGTGGTCAACAAACCGGCGGTACCGGCCCGCAAGGGTATCAACCCGTTCACCAAGGAAGAGGTCCTGTTCAAGGCAAAACCGGCCCGCAACGTCGTCAAGATTCAGCCGCTCAAGACCCTGAAGGACATGGTTTGAGAGGCGCTCCCGGCGCGGAGAGGGGGAGCTCTCCGCGCCTGGCCCGTCCCGCCCCGGCGGTGATCGTCGATAGCGGAAACCGGCCTCGGAAGAGTGGGTCCGGCAGCCGGCCCCGACCTATCTACTCCTCGTAGTCGTCCTCCTCCTCGTCGTCGTAGTCGTCCAGGTCCTCGTCGTCCTCGTCGTCGTTCGCACGCCGCCCGCCGCGGGGCTTCGCTTCGTCTTCTTCCTCCTCCTCATCCTCTTCGCCCTTCCAGGGGGCCGACTTAAGCGGTTGAAGATCCATCTCGTACCAGGCGTCCAGATCGATTTCGTCCACGCCGCCATCGGCATACTGGATCTCTATGGTCCCTTCGTCCTCGTCGAACGAGAGGACCTCGAACGCCTGGCCGTCCTGGTCCTCGTAAATCGCCCCTACGACCGGCTCTTCTTCCATCGGCATCTACCCACCTCCAGATCAAGATGCACGGATTTCTGGTTTCCCTATTTTAAACCACGGTCGCGCGGCGGCCTGGCGGCCGGGCCTTTTCGCATGCCCGGGCGCCGCCTATGCTCTGCCTCCTGAACCCACCGCCGGAGCGAGGAGCAGCTATGGCGCAAAATTGTCTCTTTTGCAGAATGGTTTCGGGGGAGATCAGGCCGGACGTGGTCTATCAGGACGACGAGGTCCTCGCCTTCCGCGACATCAATCCGCAGGCCCCTGTGCACGTACTCGTGATTCCCAAGCGCCACATCTCCACGCTGAACGATCTCGAGCCGGGAGACGCAACGTTGGTCGGAAAACTGTTTTTGGCCGCCCAGAGGGTGGCGCGGCAAGGGGGTGTCGCGGAGTCGGGCTATCGGACCGTCATGAACTGCAACGCCGATGCCGGGCAATCGGTCTTCCACCTACATTTGCACGTGCTCGGCGGCCGGGTGATGGCATGGCCGCCCGGCTAGCGCCGGTGTTCACCCGACCGGGGATCGCAGGGTCGATCCCCTCAATCCCTTAGAATCTCACGCTCCAAGGCTAGAAAGGAATGTCGTCGTCGAAGTCGGGGGGCGCGCTCTTCGCACCGCCGGCCCGTGCCGGCGCCGCCTCGTAGCCGGCGGTCGATTCGGTCGCCTCGCTCGGCGCGCCGGCACCGCCACGGGAACCGAGCATCTGCATTTCATTCGCGACGATCTCGGTCGTGTAGCGTTCGTTGCCGTCCTTGTCCTGCCACTTGCGCGTCTGCAGGCGCCCCTCGACATAGATCTGTGAGCCCTTTTTCAGGTACTCCCCCGCGATTTCGGCCAGTCGGCCGAAGAACACGACCCGATGCCATTCCGTTCGCTCCTGCTTCTCGCCGGTGTTCTTGTCCTTCCACGAATCGGTCGTCGCAATCGTGACGTTGGCGATCGCCTGGCCGTTCGGTGAGTACCGCACCTCCGGGTCCCGGCCGAGGTTACCGACGAGTATCACCTTGTTGACGCCGCGTGCCATAGACTCCTCCAGTGGTGGTCGTACCGCTTGTGATCCGGGAGAACGGGGGAAGGCGCTAGAGTCTAGCGGCAACGTCGGGGCCGTACAATTGAGCGCTGCGGACCGCTGAAAAAACCGCGCCGGGCCTGAACCCCGATCAGGCCGGGGTCGAGTAGCGCTCGAGGGCCGCATCGTCCAACGCCGTGTCGTCGACCTTGAGATACGCCACGCCCTCGTCCGCGATGACCGTCGCCTCCGCCACCCCCGGTATGGCGGCCAGCCGCGATGCCAGGTCGCGCGCCTCTGCCGGGGCGCGGCGGCCGACCTGCAGCGTCCGGGTCGTGAGGCGCGCCGGTGGGGGCGTAAAGACGGCCACAAGGAACCAGACGGCCAGGAGCGCCCCGGCACCCGCGTAGACCGAGGCGAGCCCGAAGCGCCCGTGCATCCAGCCGGCGGCCGCACCCCCGACAAAGGCGCCGAAGAACTGGAACGTGCTGTAAATGCCGATGGCGGCCCCTTTTGCCGTTGACGGGGCGGTCCTGGAGATCAGCGACGGCAGCGAGGCCTCCAGTACGTTGAAACCGGTGAAAAAGAGGAACAGGGCGGCCAGCAGATACGGGAGCTCGCTGTGTCCCAGATAGAGCGCCCCCTGCGCGAGGGCGAGCGCGAGCACGCTGCCCGCGAAGACGGGGCGAAATCCGCGCGGACGCTCCCCGGCGGCAATCAGCGGGAACAGGAATACGACGGAGGCGAGCATGAGCGGGAGGTACACGCTCCAGTGGCGCTCTCCCGGCAGCCCCGCGTAGCGAACGAGCGTCATGGGAAGGACCACGAAGGTGGCGGTCAGCACGGCGTGGAGCACGAAAATGCCGATATCGAGACGAAGCAGGGCCGGGTCGCGAAGAACGAGCAGAAATTCCGCCCGTACCGGCCGCCGCGAGCCGGCCGGGGGCCCGGCAGTCGGCGTGGGGACGGTGCCGAAAAGCACGGCCAGACCCACCCCCGCGAGGCCGGCGGTGAGCCAGAAGATCCCCGGGACGCCGATGACCGAGTCGAGCGCGGGGCCGAGCAGCAGCGAGCCGAGAAACGAGGCACCCACCGTGATACCGATGATCGCCATGGCCTTGGTGCGCACCTCCTCCCGGGTGAGGTCGGCCACGAGGGCGACGACCGCGGCGCTGATCGCCCCGGCGCCCTGCAACGCCCGGCCGACGATCACCCCGGCGATGCTGTCCGCGAGCGCGGCGATCGCGCTGCCCACCGCAAAAAGAAGAAGCCCGACCGCGATGACCGGCTTGCGACCGAGCCGGTCGGACAGCATCCCGAAGGGGATCTGAAGAAAGGCCTGCGTCAACCCGTAAACGCCGAGTGCGAGGCCCGCCAGAAAGGGCGTGTAGCCCGAAAGCCCCTCGGCGTACAGCGCGAAGACCGGCAGGATGAGAAAGAGGCCCAGCAGCCGCGTGGCGAAGATTCCCGCCAGGCCGGCGACCGAGCGGCGTTCGAGCGGGGTCAGGGGACGGGCGCGTGGGCGCACTGAGGGTCCAGGCGCGAGGCGCCTTACCTGCGTGCGCTCTCGCTTTGGTTCTTGTCCAACGGAGCGGGTATACTAGCAGGTTCGCCGCATTTTCCGAAACCGCACGCCATCCCATGGATCAGATCCGCATCCGCGGTGCGCGCACGCACAACCTCAAGAACGTCGACATCGATCTGCCGCGCGACCGGCTGATCGTGATCACGGGTCTTTCCGGCTCCGGAAAGTCGTCGCTGGCTTTCGATACCCTCTACGCGGAGGGCCAGCGGCGCTACGTCGAGTCGCTCTCGGCGTACGCGCGCCAGTTCCTGTCCCTCATGGAGAAGCCGGACGTCGACCTCATCGAGGGCCTTTCGCCCGCCATCTCGATCGAGCAGAAATCCACCTCGCACAATCCGCGTTCGACCGTCGGTACGGTCACCGAGATCTACGACTATCTGCGGCTGCTTTACGCCCGGGTCGGCGAGCCGCGCTGCCCGACCCATGGCGTCACGCTGGCGGCGCAGACCGTGAGCCAGATGGTCGACCACACGCTGACCCTGCCGGAAGGCACCAAGCTCATGCTGCTCGCGCCGCTGATCGAGGCGCGCAAGGGCGAGCACCTGCACGTGCTCGACAACCTGCGCGCTCAGGGGTACGTCCGCGCGCGCATCGACGGCATCGTGACGTCGCTCGACGAGGCGCCCGCGCTCAAGAAGAACCTCAAGCACACCATCGAGGCGATCGTCGATCGCGTGGTCGTCAGACCCGGACAGGAGCAACGGCTTGCCGAATCCTTCGAAAACGCGATCAACCTCTCGGACGGCATCGTCCGCGTCGCGACGCTGCCCGACGACGACAGGCCGGCCGAGGAGCTCGTCTTTTCCGCGCGCTACGCGTGCACCCGATGCGGCTACTCGCTCTCCGAGCTCGAGCCGCGCCTGTTTTCGTTCAACAACCCGGCCGGCGCCTGCCCCTCTTGCGACGGCCTGGGCGTGCACCAGTTCTTCGATCCTGCCCGGGTCGTGAGCGATCCCACGCTCCCGTTGCCCGCCGGGGCGATCCGCGGCTGGGATCGCCGCAACCCCTTCTACTTCCAGATGCTCGAGTCGCTCGCCAAGCACTACGGCTTCGACCTGGACCGCCCGTTCAACAAGCTGCCCAAGAAGACACGCGAGGTGATCCTCTACGGAAGCGGCGAGGAACTGATCAAGTTCACCTACGTCGGCGAGCGGAGCTCGGTGTACCGGCGCACGCATCCGTTCGAGGGCGTCATTCCCAACATGGAGCGGCGCTACCGCGAATCCGAGTCGAACACGATCCGCGAAGAGCTCGCGAAGTACCTCAGCACACGGCCATGCGAGGCCTGCGGGGGCAGCCGGCTGAAGACCGAGGCCAGGCACGTGTACGTGGCCGGACGCGCCCTCCACGAGATAACGAACCTGCCCGTGTCCGACGCGCTGGCGTTCTTCCGCCAGCTGAAGCTGGAAGGAAGCCGGGCCGAGATCGCGCAGAAGATCGTGAAGGAGATCGGAAGCCGACTCGGGTTCCTCGTCAATGTCGGCCTGGACTACCTCTCGCTCGCCCGCTCCGCCGAAACGCTCTCGGGCGGCGAAGCTCAGCGCATCCGCCTCGCCTCGCAGATCGGGGCGGGACTGGTGGGCGTCATGTACATTCTGGACGAGCCGTCGATCGGGCTGCACCAGCGCGACAACGCACGGCTGCTCGAGACGCTCTCGCGCCTGCGCGACCTCGGCAACACCGTGATCGTGGTCGAGCACGACGAAGAGGCGATCCGCGCGGCCGATTTCGTGCTCGATATCGGCCCGGGAGCAGGCGTGCACGGCGGTCGCGTGGTGGCGAGCGGCCGGCCCGAAGAGATCGCGCGCCATCCGCATTCGCTGACCGGGCAGTACCTGCGCGGGCAGCTTCGGATCGAGGTACCGGAGCGTCGCGTCCCGAACGATCCCGAGCGCCAGCTCGTGGTGCGGGCCGCGCGCGGCAACAACCTCAGGAACGTGGACGCCTCCATGCCGGTCGGCCTGCTGACCTGTGTCACCGGCGTCTCGGGCTCGGGAAAGTCGACGCTCATCAACGACACGCTCTACGCCGCCGCCGCCAAGCACCTCTACGGATCGGCGCTCGAGCCCGCGCCGCACGACGGCATCGAAGGCCTCGACCAGTTCGACAAAGTGGTCGACATCGACCAATCGCCCATCGGGCGCACGCCGCGCTCCAACCCGGCGACCTACACCGGGCTCTTCACGCCGATCCGCGAGCTCTTCGCCGCGACCCCCGAGGCGCGCAGCCGGGGGTACGGGCCCGGGCGCTTCTCGTTCAACGTGCGCGGCGGGCGGTGCGAGGCGTGCCAGGGCGACGGGCTCATCAAGGTCGAGATGCACTTCCTGCCCGACATCTACGTACCGTGCGATACCTGCAAGGGCAAGCGTTACAACCGCGAGACGCTCGAGATCCGATATAAGGACCGTACCATCGACGAAGTCCTCAAGATGACCGTCGAGGACGCGCTCGCCTTCTTCGAGGCGATTCCGGTCATCCGGCGCAAACTCGAGACCCTGATGGATGTCGGGCTGTCCTACATCACGCTCGGCCAGAGCGCGACCACGCTCTCGGGCGGCGAGGCGCAGCGGGTGAAGCTGGCGCGCGAGCTATCCAAGCGGGATACGGGCCGCACGCTCTACATACTCGACGAGCCGACCACGGGCCTGCACTTCCATGACATCCAGCAGCTCCTCGCGGTGCTCGCGCGCCTTCGGGATCACGGCAACACCGTGGTCGTGATCGAGCACAACCTCGACGTCATCAAGACGGCGGATTGGATCATCGATCTCGGCCCGGAGGGCGGAGACGGCGGGGGTCGGATCATCGCGGCGGGCACGCCCGAGGAGGTGGCCGCCGACCCGAAATCGCATACCGGGCGATTCCTGAAGCCCCTGCTCGAACGCGCCGCCACGCCGCGGCGCAAGGTCGGTTAGGCGGGCCCCGGCGCACGCCTGACGCGCCCACCCGCCGGTGCGCGTGAGGCGCGGACGCTCACCTCGCTGCCGACCCTCAGCCCCAGCAGTTCGGCAGCGCTCCCTCGGTTGACTGCCAGCTCGACCAGGCCGATCGAGTTCACGTACCAGAACGCCTCGCCGTCGGCCACGTCGGCAAACACGCGCGCCTGCGGCAGGCGGCGCCCCGCAGCCTCCAGGACAGCGTGCGCCGGTACCGCGCACGCCCGCAGACCGGTCATGGCGTTGCCATAATGGTCGATGTAGACGACCTGAGGGAGGTCATCCGGCCAGGGGGCGCCTTGGGGTGGGGTCAGCACTGCCGGCGCGCTCTCCGGCTCGATCCGGCGGGCGAGCAGGGCGGCTGCGGGTGCGAACAGGTCACGGCCGTGAAAGCTCGTGGACAGCCGCCCCGGGCGCCACGTGATCGCGCGCACCTCGGCGCTCGGGGCGCGGCGGGCCACGATCTCGAAGAGGCCGTTGTCCGGACCCACATAGGTCCGTCCCTCCGCCCGCAGGACCACGGGACGCCGGGATCCACCCACCCCGGGGTCGACCACGCAGACAAACACGGTCCCGGACGGAAACTCCGCGGCAAGGGCCGGCAGGAAGTAGGCGCCCGCCCGCACGTCGAACCGCGGGACCGTATGCAACAGGTCGATCACCGGGACACCGGGCGCGTCCCGGGCGAGCACCGCATGAACCTGCCCGACATAGGGATCGGCGGCGCCGAAATCGGTATAGAGGACGATCACCGTCCCATCTTACCTGCCCGGCTCAACCGCTTCAGTCGCATTCCCGGGAGCCGGGCGCGTGCAGACACAAAAAAGCCGGGGCTCGCCCGGCTTCATTGTGTCAAAGCAGAGGCGGAATCAGGTGCTCGCGCCGGTCTCGGCCGACTGCTCCGCCGTGGCCTTCTTGCGGGGCTTGCGGGCCTTCTTCTCGGGCTCGGCCGCAGGCTTTTGGGCGGCGGCCTGCTCCACGAGCTGGACGAATGCCATGGGCGCGGCATCGCCGGCCCGGTAGCCTGACTTGAGGATGCGCAGATACCCGCCCGGACGGCTCTTGAACCGCGGCCCCAGGTCCTCGAACAGCTTCACCACCACATCGCGGTCGCGCAGCCGGTTGAACGCAAGGCGGCGGTTGGCGAGCGTCGGCGTCTTGCCGAGGGTAATGAGCGGCTCCGCGACGCGGCGCAGCTCCTTCGCCTTCGGAAGGGTGGTCTCGATGGTCTCGTAGCGCAGCAGCGAGCAGGCCATGTTGCGGAGCATGGCGTTGCGGTGGCTGCTGGTGCGGTTCAGCTTACGGCCGCTCTTGCGGTGGCGCATGGTTCAGCCTCTTCTCTCAGGACGCCTTCTCGCCCGCCCGGAGGGCAGCCGGCGGCCAGCTTTCGAGCTTCATGCCGAGCGACAGCCCGTGCTGGGCCAGCACGTCCTTGATCTCGGTGAGCGACTTCTTCCCGAGGTTCGGCGTCTTCAGGAGCTCGAACTCGGTCTTTTGGATCAAGTCGCCGATGTAAAAGATGTTCTCGGCCTTGAGACAGTTGGCCGAGCGAACGGTCAGCTCGAGGTCGTCGATCGGCCGCAGCAGCAGCGGGTCCATTTCCGGCTCGCGCTTCTGCTCCTCCCGGCTCTCCGGGCTCTTGAGGTCGACGAAGATCGAGATCTGATCCTGGAGGATGTTCGCGGCGCGGCGCACCGCCTCCTCGGGATCGATCGAGCCGTTGGTCTCGATGTCGAGGACGAGTTTGTCAAGGTCGGTCCGCTGCTCGACGCGGGCATTCTCCACGGTATAGGAGACGCGTCGGATCGGGCTGAACGAGGCATCGAGCTGCATCGAGCCGATTGCGCGTCCACCCTCGGTCGGCAGGCGCGCCGAAACCGGCTGATAGCCGCGACCGCGGTTGACCTTGAGCTCCATGCTCAGCGTCACCGGCTTCGTGAGCGTTGCGATGACGTGGTTCGGGTCCACGACCTCGATGTCGTGATCGAGCGTGATGTCGCCCGCCGTCACCAGGCCCGGGCCCTTCTTGCTGAGGCGCAACATCGCCTCGTCGCGCCCGTGCATGGTCAGCGCAAGCGACTTGAGGTTCAGCAGGATCTCGATCACGTCCTCCTGCACGCCCTCGATGGTCGAGTATTCGTGCAGGACGCCATCGATCTTGACCTCGGTGATCGCCGCACCGGGCATCGACGAGAGCAGGATGCGACGCAGTGCGTTGCCGAGCGTGTAGCCGAAGCCGCGCTCGAGAGGCTCGAGCATGATCTTGGCGTGCGTGGGCGAAAGCGTCTCGACGTTGACGTGACGCGGCTTCAGGAATTCAGTGGCGGTACTCTGCACCATGGGCGATCCTCGTGACGATCCGTGAACTACTTCGAGTAGAGCGCGACGACCAGCGCCTCGTTGATGTCCGAGGGCAGATCGGAACGTTCGGGGGCATTCTTGAACACGCCCTTCATGGCCTTGACGTCGACCTCGAGCCAGTCGGGGAATCCGCGCTGCTCGGCGGCCTCGATCGCCGCTTTCACCCGCAGCTGATCGCGCGCCGCGCCGGCGATCTCGACCGCGTCGTTCGGCCGGACCTGATAGGACGGCACGTTCACGCGCTTGCCGTTCACCATGACACCGTTGTGACGGACGAGCTGGCGCGCCTCGTCACGGGAAATCCCGAAGCCCATTCGATAAACGACGTTGTCCAGGCGGCTCTCCAGGAGCTTGAGGAGATCGACGCCCGTCGAGCCCTTGTGGCGCGCGGCTTCCTGGTAGTAGCTCTCGAATTGACGCTCGAGCACGCCGTAGATCCGGCGCAGCTTCTGTTTCTCGCGCAGCTGCAGGCCGTAGTCCGAGACGCGCGTGCGGCGCTGGCCGTGCTGGCCGGGCGCGTACGTCCGCTTCTCGACCGGGCACCGGTCGGTAAAGCACTTCTCGCCCTTGAGGAAAAGCTTGCCACCCTCTCGGCGGCACAAGCGGCACTTGGCATCGGTATAGCGCGCCACGGTCTACCCTCTCGTTCTCAGACCCGACGCCGCTTCGCGGGTCGGCACCCGTTGTGCGGAATCGAAGTCACGTCGATGATGTTGCTGATTTCGTATCCGAGCGCATGCAGAGCGCGTACCGCGGACTCGCGGCCCGGTCCGGGACCCTTGATGCGCACTTCGAGCGAACGCACGCCGTACTCCTGGGCGGCGCGACCGGCCTTGTCGGCTGCCACCTGGGCCGCGAACGGCGTGCTCTTGCGCGAGCCCTTGAAGCCCGCGTTGCCGCAGGTGGCCCACGAGAGGACGTTGCCCTGCCGGTCGGTGATCGAGATGATCGTGTTGTTGAACGAGGCGTGCACGTGCACGACGCCCTCGGACACGTTCTTCTTGGCGCGCTTCTTGGCCTTCGCGGCCCCCGTTTCAGTCGGTCCTGCCATAAGTCACCTTTTCTACTTTGCCGGCGCGGCCGCTTTGCGGATCACGCCCTTGCGCGGGCCCTTGCGGGTACGCGCGTTGGTCCGGGTGCGCTGACCGCGTACGGGCAGCCCACGCCGGTGTCGCAGGCCGCGGTACGTGCCGAGGTCCATGAGGCGCTTGATGTTCATCGACACCTGGCGTCGCAGGTCGCCCTCGACGGTGATCTTCGCCACCTCGAGACGCAGGCGGTCCACTTCGGCCTCGGTAAGGTCCTTGACCTTGGTCGAGCCGCTTACTCCGGCCGCCTGGCAGAGCTGCTTGGCGGTCGTGCGGCCGATCCCGAAGATCGAGGTGAGCCCGATTTCGATGTGCTTCTGGTTGGGTATGTTGATGTTGGCTATGCGAGCCATTCACTGCCTCCGCCCGCAGACCGGCCGCGGGGAAACGCGCAAAGATACTTGCGTAATCCGTTTAAATCAACCTTTTACGTCGCTTTGGGCCCGCGATCGGCGTCCCCGCTCAGCCCTGCCGCTGCTTGTGCGTGGGGTCGGAACAGATGACGCGGACCACGCGCTTGCGCCGCACGATCTTGCAGTTGCGGCACATTTTCTTGACTGATGCTCTGACTTTCATGACCCAATCCCCAATGCGTGTCCAGACTTATCGCGGAATCCCCATGCCGCCCCCGGTCAGGTTCGCCTTGCGCAGCAGACTCTCGTACTGCCGCGACATCAGGTGGGCCTGTACCTGCGACATGAAATCCATGCTCACGACCACGACGATCAGCAGCGAGGTGCCGCCGAAATAGAACGGCACGTTCCAGCGCACGATCATGAACTCGGGCAGCAGGCACACCAGCGTCACATAAATGGCGCCGACCAGCGTAAGCCGCGTCATGACCCCGTCCACGTATTGCGCCGTCTGCTCGCCGGGCCTGATTCCCGGGATGAATGCCCCTGACTTCTTCAGGTTATCGGCCGTCTCCTTCGGGTTGAAGACGAGCGCCGTATAGAAGAAGCAGAAGAAGATGATCGCCGCCGCGTACAGCACGACATAGATCGGCTGCCCCGGCGAAAGCGTCGTCGCCAGGTCGCGCAACC
The DNA here is from genome assembly GCF_002355415.1 of Sulfurifustis variabilis. GTDB lineage: Bacteria > Pseudomonadota > Gammaproteobacteria > Acidiferrobacterales > Sulfurifustaceae > Sulfurifustis > Sulfurifustis variabilis. Next base: position 3,388,722 of record NZ_AP014936.1, read on the forward strand.
AGCCCATCCCCTCGGCCTGTCCGAACCAGCTCGCCACCGTCGCCGGCATGAGGATGATGCTCGAGGCGAAGATCGGGGGGATCACGCCCGCCATGTTGATCTTGAGCGGGAGGTGACTGCTGGCACCCGCGAGCATGCGCCGACCTTGCTGGCGCTTGGCGTAGTTCACGGTGATCCGCCGTTGACCGCGCTCGACCAGCACCACGAACCAGGTGACGCCCAGGGCGATCGCGAAGAGCAGCAGCGCGAACAGCGGCTGGAACGTCCCGCGGCCGACGAGCTCCAGCGTCTGTCCGATCGCGCTCGGCAGCCCGGCCACGATGCCCGCGAAGATGATCATCGAGATGCCGTTGCCGATGCCGCGTTCCGTGACCTGCTCGCCGAGCCACATGAGGAACATCGTGCCCGTGACGAGCGTGATCACCGTCATCAGCTTGAACCCGATGCCCGGCGCCATGACCACGGGCAGCCCGCCCGCCTGCTGGCTTTCCAGGGCGATCGCGATGCCGAGCGCCTGGACCGTTGCCAGAATCACCGTCCCGTACCGGGTGTACTGCGTGATCTTGCGCCGCCCCGACTCGCCTTCCTTGCGCAGCTGTTCGAGCGCCGGGATGGCCGACGACATCAGCTGCATGATGATGGACGCCGAAATGTACGGCATGATTCCGAGCGCCAGCACCGAGAAGCGCTCGAGCGCGCCGCCCGAGAACATGTTGAAGAGCCCGACAATGGAGCTCTGGGTGCCCTCGAACAGCTCGCGCAGCGCGACCGGATTGATGCCGGGCACCGGAATATAGGTACCGATCCGGTAGACGACGAGCGCCCCGAGAAGGAAGAGGATTCGCTGCTTGAGATCGGTGAGCTTGCCGAGGCCGCCCAACGCTCCCACGCGCGCTGCAGAACTCGCCATCAGTCTTCGACCTTGCCGCCCGCCTGCTCGATCGCCGCCCGGGCGCCCTTACTCACAGCGATTCCTTTGAGCGTGACGGCGCGCTCGATCTTGCCGGACAGGTACACCTTCGCGCGCAGGGACTGCGCCCCCGCCAGGTTCCTCGCCTTGAGGGCATTAAGATCGATCACCTCGTCCTTCAGGCGTGCCAGGTCGCCGAGCCGCACCTCTGCGGTATCGCCCGCCGAGAGGGAATTGAAGCCCCGCTTCGGGAGCCGGCGCTGAAGCGGCATCTGGCCACCCTCGAAGCCGACCTTGTGGAAGCCGCCGGCACGCGCCCGCTGCCCCTTGTGCCCGCGACCGGAAGTCTTGCCGAGGCCGGAGCCGATACCGCGTCCCAGACGCTTGGGGCTCTGCTTGGCGCCCGCGGCGGGCTTGAGGGTGTTCAGGCGCATCTCAGACCTCCTCACACTTCACCAGGTACGCGACCTCGCGGACCATGCCGCGGATCGCCGGAGTGTCCTCCAGTTCGCGCGAATCCCGCTGGCGCCGCAGCCCGAGGCCGCGGACACAGGCCTGATGGCGCTTGCCCGTTCCGAACGGGCTGCGCATCAGCGTAACGCGTATACGTTTCTTGATTTCGCTCATGGGGTTACGCCTCACTCTGCCGTCAGGTCCTCGACCCGCTTGCCGCGCTTCGCGGCGACCTGAGCCGGGCTGTGGACGGCGCGCAGGCCGTTCACCGTGGCGCGCACGACGTTCACGGGATTGCGCGAGCCGATGCACTTGGCGAGCACGTCCTGCACGCCCGCCACCTCGAACACGGCACGCATGGCACCGCCGGCGATGATCCCCGTGCCCACCGATGCCGGCTTCATGACGACCCGGGCCGACCCATGACGCGCGACCACGGCGTGATGCAGCGTCGGGCCCTTGAGCTCCACCTTCACCAGATTGCGGCGCGCGGCTTCCATCGCCTTCGCTACCGCGGCCGGGACCTCGCGGGCCTTGCCGGAGCCGATACCGACGCGGCCGGCGCCGTCGCCCACGACGGTCAGCGCCGAAAAGCCGAACTGCCGGCCGCCTTTGACGACCTTCGCGACCCGCCGGATGCTGATGAGCTTCTCCTGCAGATTGTCGCCGCGGCCTTCCTGCTCGATGAATGCGCTCACGTTGACTCCTTAAAATTCCAGGCCGTTCTCGCGCGCGGCATCGGCCAGGGCCTTCACTCGCCCGTGGTACCGGAAGCCGGAGCGGTCGAACGCCACCCGCTTGATGCCCGCCGCCACCGCCTTTTCGGCAATGCGCTTGCCCACGAGCTTGGCCGCCTCGACGTTGCCGCCGTGTTTCAGGCTGGCCCGCAGTTCGCGCTCGAGCGTCGAGGCTGCCGCAAGCACGCGGCCGCCGGTCGCGTCCACGATCTGGGCGTAGATGTGCCGCGGGGTGCGATGCACGCACAGCCGCTCCACGTTGAAACCCCGGATGCGGCGCCGGGTGCGGCCGGCGCGCCGCTCGCGCTTTTCGATCTGGATGCCCATGGCTACTTCTTCTTCGCCTCTTTACGCACGATATGCTCGTCGGTGTAGCGCACGCCCTTGCCCTTGTACGGCTCCGGCGGGCGGAAGCCGCGGATCTCGGCCGCAACCTGACCGACGGCCTGCTTGTCGGATCCCCGGACGACGATGTTGGTCTGGTCCGGGCACTCGATGGTGATCCCTTCCGGAATGGCGTACGCGATCGGGTGCGAGTAGCCGAGCGTCAGGTTCAGCTTCTTGCCCTGTACGGCCGCGCGGAAGCCGACGCCCACGATGGTCAGCTTCTTCTCGAATCCCTTGGTGACGCCCTGCACCATGTTGCTCACCAGGGCGCGCGTCGTGCCGGAGACCGCGCGCGCGAGCGGCGAGTCGCCCTGGCGTTCGACGCGCAGGCTGCCGTCGCTCTGGCTCAGCTTGACGAGCGGGTGCAACGCCTGGCTCAACTGGCCCTTCGGACCCTTGACGCTCACCATGGTGCCGGCGAGCTTGACCTCGACCCCCTTCGGGATCGCGACCGGATTCTTTGCCACCCTCGACATGGTCGATTCCTTACGAAACGAAGCAGATCAGTTCGCCGCCGAGGCCCGCCTTGCGCGCGGCACGCTCGGTCATCACGCCCTTGGACGTGGACACGATTGCGATACCGAGACCGCCGGCGACCCGGGGAAGCGCCTGCTTGCCCCGATACAGACGCCGGCCGGGCACGCTGGCGCGTTCGAGCCGCTCAATCACGGGCTGACCGCCGAAGTACTTGAGCTTGATCTCGAGCGTGGCCTTCGCGCCGTCGCGCGATTCCGCGTAGTCCTCGATGTACCCCTCTTCCTTCAGCACCTGAGCGATCGCGCGCTTCACGCGCGAAGCCGGCATGCGCACGGACACCTTCTCCGCCCGCTGGCCGTTGCGAATGCGGGTGAGCATGTCGGCAATGGGATCGGTCATCATGTTTGTTTCCCCTCTCCTACCAGCTGGCCTTGACCACGCCCGGCGCCTCGCCGCGCATCATGACCTCGCGCAGCTTGTTCCGGGACAGGCCGAACTTGCGGTAGTAGCCGCGCGGCCGGCCCGTCAGGCGGCAGCGGTTGCGCCCGCGGCTGGCGCTCGAGTCCCGCGGCAGCTTCTGCAACGCGAGCATGGCCGCCTCCCGCTCCTCGGCGGAGGCCTTCGTGTTCTTCACCTTCTCGCGCAGCTCCGCGCGGCGCGCGGCGTACTTCTTCGCGAGCTCGCGGCGGCGCTTGTCGCGCTCGATCATCGATTTCTTGGCCATCGTCTAGCTCCGGAGCGGGAAGCTGAAGCCCTCGAGCAGCGCCCGGGCCTCCTCGTCGTTCTTCGCGCTCGTGGTGATCGTGACATCCAGTCCCCGGACCGCGTCGACCTTGTCGAAGTCGATCTCGGGGAAAATGATCTGCTCCTTGATGCCGAGCGAGTAGCTGCCGCGCCCGTCGAACGAACGGGAAGGCATGCCGCGGAAATCACGGATGCGCGGGATCGCCACGTTGATCAGGCGGTCAAGGAACTCGTACATGCGTGCGCCGCGCAGCGTCACCTTGCAGCCGATCGGCCATCCCTCGCGCAGCTTGAAGTTGGCGATCGACTTGCGCGCGCGCGTCATCGCCGGCTTCTGCCCGCTGATCTGCGCGAGATCGTTCATCGCGTGCTCGATCACCTTCTTGTCGGCCATCGCCTCGCCCACGCCCATGTTGAGCGTGATCTTGGTGAGCCGCGGGACCTGCATCACGTTCGCGTACCCGAAGCGCTGCATCAGCGCGGGGACGACGGTCTTTCGATAGTGCTCTTGCAGCCTGGCCATGGTTGTCGCCTTCACTTCACGTCGGCCGTTTCGCCGCTCTTCTTGAAGTAGCGGACCTTGGTGCCGTTCTCGAGCGTGCGGATGCCCACGCGCTCGCCCTTGCCCGTCGCCGCGTTGTACAGGGCGACGTTGGAAACGTGGATCGGCGCCTCCTTGTCGATGATCCCGCCGGTGACGCCGCGGTTCGGATTCGGGCGGGTATGCCGTTTCACGATGTTCACGCCCTCGACGAGGACACGGTCGTTCTCCAGCACGCGCAGGATACTCCCGCGCTTGCCCTTGTCCCGGCCTGCGAGCACCACCACCTGGTCGCCTTTACGGATCTTGCGCATAAAGCCCTCTACAACACTTCCGGCGCGAGCGAGATGATCTTCATGAAGTTCTCGGTACGCAGCTCGCGGGTCACCGGACCGAACACGCGCGTCCCGAGGAGCTCGCGCTTGTTGTCGAGCAGCACCGCGGCGTTGTCGTCGAACCGGATCACCGAGCCGTCCGCCCGCCGCACACCCTTGCGCGTCCGGACGATCACGGCATCGTACACGTCGCCCTTCTTGACCTTGCCGCGCGGGATCGCTTCCTTGACGCTCACCTTGATGACGTCCCCGATGTTCGCGTATCGGCGCTTCGAGCCGCCGAGCACCTTGATGCACTGCACGCTCTTCGCCCCGCTGTTGTCCGCGACGGCGAGCAAAGTCTGCATCTGGATCATCGCCCCTCCCGCCTACACCTGCCGAGCGCGCTCGAGCACCTTCACGAGGCGCCAGCTCTTGCTCTTGGACAGCGGGCGGCACGGCTCGATCAGCACGAGGTCGCCCTCCTTGCACTCGTTGTTCTCGTCGTGCGCGTGCAGCTTGGTCCGGCGCGTCACGTATTTCCCGTACAGCGGGTGCTTCAGACGACGGTCCACCTGCACCGTGATCGTCTTGTGCATCTTGTCGCTCACCACGCGGCCCTCGAGCGAGCGCGCCGTCGCGGTGGTTGTCGTATTGGCCTCGTCGCTCATGCCTTGACCTTCGTCTCGTTCATCACGGTGCGCAGGCGCGCGATGTCGCGCCGCACCTTCCTGAGGTTCGCGGTATTGCCGAGCTGACCGGTCGCGTGCTGCATGCGCAGGTTGAACTGCTCGCGCAGCCGCTCCAGAAGCTCCTTCTTGCGCGCCTCGGCGTCCATCGCGCGTATGTCTTTGACTTTCATGCTACACCCGCGTCACGAATTGGGTCCGGACCGGCAGCTTCGCGGCCGCCAGCTTGAAGGCCTCGCGCGCCTGCGCCTCGTTCACGCCTTCCATCTCGTACAGCACCGCACCCGGCTGAATCAGCGCCACCCACAGCTCGACGTTGCCCTTGCCGCTGCCCATGCGCACTTCGAGCGGCTTCTTGGTGACCGGCTTATCCGGAAACACCCGGATCCAGACCCGCCCGCCGCGCTTGATGAAGTGGGTGAGCGCGCGCCGGGCCGACTCGATCTGGCGCGCCGTGAGACGCCCGCGCGTCGTCGCCTTGAGCCCGAACTCGCCGAAGCTCACCTTGTTGCCGCGCGTCGCCAGGCCGCGGTTGCGGCCCTTCTGCTGTTTGCGGTACTTCGTTCGTTTCGGTTGCAGCATGATGCTTTATCCGGTCAGGCGGTCGCCCGCTTCTCGGTCTCCTCGACCTTCGGCTCGTCCTTGTCGAACACCTCGCCCTTGAAGATCCAGACCTTGATGCCGATCACGCCGTAGGTCGTGAACGCCTCGGCGAATCCATAGTCGATGTCTGCGCGCAGCGTGTGCAGCGGAACGCGCCCCTCGCGGTACCACTCGGTGCGCGCGATCTCGGCGCCGTTCAGGCGCCCCGCGACCATGATCTTGATCCCGAGCGCCCGCAGCCGCATCGCGTTCTGCACGGCACGCTTCATCGCGCGACGGAACATGATGCGCTTCTCGAGCTGCTGGGCGATGTTCTCGGCGACGAGCTGCGCGTCGAGCTCCGGCTGGCGCACCTCTTCGACCGACAGCTGCACCGGGACGCCGGCGAGCTTCATGAGCTCCTGCCGCAGCCGCTCGATGTCCTCGCCCTTCTTGCCGATCACGATGCCCGGCCGCGCGGTGTGCACCGTGATGTTGATGCTCTGCGCCGGCCGCTCGACCACGATCTGGCTGACCGCCGCGTGCGAAAGCTTCTGCTTGAGGAAGCGACGCAGCTTCAGGTCCGAGATCAGATTCTCGGTGTAGCCCTGGTGGCCGGCGTACCAGCGCGCGCTCCAGTCGCGGATGACGCCGAGCCGGAAACCGATCGGGTTGACCTTCTGTCCCATGTTACTTTCCTCCGGCCGCGTTCTTGTCGCTGACCGTGACGGTGATGTGACACGTACGCTTCACGACCCGCACGCCGCGGCCCTTGGCCCGCGCGTGGAAGCGGCGCAGCGAAGGCCCGACATCCACGCAGATGGCGTGCACCTTGAGCTCGTCCACATCGGCGCCCTCGTTGTGCTCGGCGTTGGCGATCGCGGACTCGAGCGCCTTGCGCACCGGCTTGGCCGCCTTCTTGTTCGAAAACTGCAGGACCTCGAGCGCCCGCGCCACCGGCAGCCCCCGGACCTGATCGGCCACGAGGCGGCCCTTCTGCGCCGAGCAGCGGATGTACTTGAGGATGGCGGTCGCTTCCATCACTTCGTCTCCGTGGTCGCCTTCCGGTCGCCCGAGTGCGCCTTGAACGTCCGCGTGATGGCGAACTCACCGAGCTTGTGGCCGACCATGTTCTCCGTGATGATCACCGGCACATGCTGCCGGCCGTTGTGCACGGCCACGGTCAGGCCGACGAACTCCGGCGTGACGGTCGAGCGACGCGACCAGGTCTTAATCGGCTTCTTGCTCCGCTCGGCCTGCGCGCGCTCCACCTTCTTCGCGAGGTGCGCGTCGACGAACGGGCCTTTCCTGACGGAACGTGGCACGTGTCCTCCTTACTTCTTGCGCCGCTGCACGATCATGCGATCGGTGCGCTTGTTGTGGCGGGTCTTGTAACCCTTGGTCGGCGTCCCCCACGGGCTCACCGGATGGCGGCCGCCCTTGGTGCGGCCTTCGCCGCCGCCGTGCGGGTGGTCGACCGGGTTCATCGCGGTACCGCGGACTGTCGGGCGAATGCCGCGCCAGCGAGCCGCACCCGCCTTGCCGAGCTTCCGCAGGCTGTGCTCGCTGTTGCCGACCTCGCCGATGGTCGCCCGGCAGTCGATGTGCACCCGGCGTACCTCGCCGGAACGCAGCCGGAGCTGCGCGTAGCTGCCCTCGCGGGCGACGAGTTGCAGGCCGGCACCGGCCGCCCGGCCGATCTGCGCCCCCGCACCGGGCTTGAGCTCGACGCAATGGACCGTGGTACCGACGGGAATGTGCTTGAGCGGGAGGCAGTTGCCGGCCTTGATCGGCGCCTGCGCACCCGATACCAGCTCGTCTCCGGCCTTTACGCCGTTCGGGGCGATGATGTAGCGGCGCTCGCCGTCCGCGTAGATCATCAGCGCGATATGGCTGCTTCGGTTCGGGTCGTACTCGAGCCGCTCGACACGTCCCGGAATGCCGTCCTTGTCGCGCACGAAATCGATGATGCGGTAGTGCCGCTTGTGCCCGCCGCCCTGATGACGTACGCAGACCCGGCCGTAGTTGTTGCGGCCGTTCTGCTTCGTCTTCTTCGCGAGCAGCGGCGCGTGCGGCGCGCCCTTGTGCAGGTCGCGGTTGACGACCTTCACCATGCCGCGGCGGCCGGCGGAAGTCGGTCTGACTTTGACGAGTGCCATCGTGGTTGCCCCTACGCCTGCTGCCCGAGGAAGTCGATGTCCTGACCTTCCTTCAGCCGCACGTACGCCTTCTTCCAGTCCTTGCGCCGGCCCTCGAAGCGGCCCGAGCGCTTGGCCTTGCCCTTCATGTTCACGACCGTGACGGACTCGACCTGGACGTTGAACATCTTCTCGACCGCCTGCTTGATCACGGGCTTGGACGCGTCCGGGCGCACCTCGAGCACGATCTGGCGGTGCTTGTCCGCGAGCCGCGTGCTCTTCTCCGAGACGTGCGGCGCGAGGACGATCTGAAACAGCTTCTCTTCGTTCACGGTCTTCACGGCGGTCATTGCAGCAGCGCCTCGAGTCGCTTGATCGCGCCCGCCGTCATCACCACCTTCTCGTGGCGCAGCAGGCTTACGGGATCGGCGGCGCTAGCCGGCCGCACGTCCACGAGCGGCAGGTTGCGCGCCGCGAGTGCAAGACCTTCGTCCAGCCCCTCGGTCACGATGAGCGCATCCGGCGCGTTCAGCGCCTTGAGCTGCGCGAGCACCGTCCTGGTCTTCGGCTGCGCGACCTTGAAATCGTTGACCGTCACGAGACGTCCCTGGCGCACGAGCTCGGACAGGATCGCGCGCAAGGCGCCGCGATACATCTTGCGGTTCACCTTCTGCGTGAAGTTCTCGTCCGGCGACGCCGGGAACACCTTGCCGCCCCCGCGCCACAACGGGCTGCGGATGGTTCCGGCCCGTGCTCTGCCGGTGCCCTTCTGACGGAAGGGCTTGGCGCCGCCGCCCCGGATCTCGGCACGAGTCTTCTGCTTGCGGGTCGCCTGGCGCGCATTCGCCTGGTAGGCCACCACCACCTGGTGGACCAGCGGCTCGTTGAACGCAGCGCCGAACACGGCGTCGGCGAGCTCGATCTCGGATCCGGCGGCCTGGCCCGCTTCATTCATGACTTGCAGCTTCATGGCGTAACCTGACTATTTCTTCTTGGCTGGCGCCGCGGCCTTGGAAGCCTTGGCCTTGACGCTCGGCCGGATCATCACGTCCGCGCCCTTCGGCCCGGGAACCGCGCCTTTCACGAGGAGCAGGTTGCGCTCGGCATCGACCTGCACCACCTCCAGATTCTGCTGGGTGCTGGTAACGTGACCCAGATGCCCGGCCATGCGCTTGCCCGGGAACACGCGGCCCGGCGTCTGGCGCTGGCCGATGGAGCCCGGCGCCCGGTGCGACAGCGAGTTACCGTGGGTCTCGCGGCCGCCGCCGAAATGGTGCCGCTTGATGACGCCGGCATAGCCCTTGCCGATCGAGGTGCCCTGCACGTCGACGAAGCTGCCGACGCTGAACAGATCCACCTTGATCTCGGAACCGCTTTTGAGGTCCGCGCCTTCGCCGTCCGCCAGACGAAACTCGCGCAGGCGACGACCCGGGGCGACGCCGGCCTTCGCGTACTGACCCGCGACCGCCTTGGTCAGCCGGTCGGCGCGGCGCTCGCCGGCAGCGACCTGCACCGCCGCATAGCCGTCGCTTTCGGGCGTCTTCGGCCGCACCACGCGATTCGGCGGAATCTCGAGGACGGTGACGGACACCACGGCCCCGTCGGCCGCGATCACGCGGGTCATGCCGATCTTTCTGCCTATCAATCCGAGCGCCATGGCCAATCCTTCAGGAAAGCTTGATTTCCACGTCCACGCCGGCGGCGAGGTCGAGCTTCATCAGCGCATCCACCGTCTTGTCGGTCGGCTCGATGATGTCCATGATCCGCTTGTGCGTGCGGATCTCGAACTGATCGCGTGACTTCTTGTCCGCATGCGGCGACCGCTGCAGCGTGTAGCGCTCCATCTTGGTCGGCAGCGGGATCGGTCCCTTGACGAGGGCGCCAGTGCGCTTCGCCGTGTCGACGATCTCCGAGGCCGAGCGGTCGATCAAGCGGTGATCGAACGCCTTGAGCCGAATCCTGATTCGCTGGTTTGCCATCTTCTAGCTCTTTGCCGCGGTTAGCTGCATCGGTACGTGAGATCGTCAGATCGCGAGGTCGTGAGGTGGAAGATCTTCGCCCTCACGCCCTCCCGCTTCCCGCCCTCGCGCCGTTACTCGATCACCTTCGCCACCACCCCCGCCCCCACGGTGCGGCCGCCTTCGCGGATGGCGAAGCGCAGGCCCTCTTCCATGGCGATCGGGTTGATGAGGGTGACGGTCATCTTGATGTTGTCCCCGGGCATGACCATCTCGGTGCCCTGGGGGAGGTCGACCGAGCCCGTGACGTCGGTCGTCCGGAAGTAGAACTGGGGCCGGTAGCCGTTGAAGAACGGCGTGTGGCGCCCGCCCTCTTCCTTGGTGAGGACGTAGACTTCCGCCTCGAACTTGGTGTGCGGCGTGATGGAGCCGGGCTTCGCCAGCACCTGGCCGCGCTCGACTTCCTCGCGCTTGGTGCCGCGCAGGAGCACGCCGACGTTGTCGCCGGCCTCGCCCTGGTCGAGGAGCTTGCGGAACATCTCGACCCCGGTGACGGTGGTCTTGGTGGTCGGCTTGATGCCGACGATCTCGACCTCGTCGCCCACCTTGACGATGCCGCGCTCGACCCGGCCCGTGACCACGGTGCCGCGGCCGGAGATCGAGAACACGTCCTCGATCGGCATGAGGAACGGCTTGTCGATCTCGCGCTTGGGCTGGGGCACGTAGGCGTCGAGGGCCTCGGCGAGCTTGACGATCGAGGGCTCGCCGAGCTCGGACTGGTCGCCTTCGAGCGCCTTGAGCGCGCTGCCGGTGATGATCGGGGTGTCCTTGCCGGGGAAGCCGTACTTGGTGAGCAGGTCCCGGACCTCTTCCTGGACGAGCTCGAGGAGGTCCTTGTCGTCGACCATGTCGGCCTTGTTCAGGTACACGACGATGTAGGGCACGCCCACCTGGCGGGCGAGCAGGATGTGCTCGCGGGTCTGGGGCATCGGGCCGTCGGCGGCGGACACGACCAGGATCGCGCCGTCCATCTGCGCGGCCCCGGTGATCATGTTCTTCACGTAGTCGGCATGGCCCGGGCAGTCGACGTGGGCGTAGTGACGCTTCTCGCTCTGGTACTCGACGTGGGAGGTCGCGATGGTGATGCCGCGCTCGCGCTCCTCGGGGGCGTTGTCGATCTGGTCGTACGCCCGGACCTCGCCGCCGTACTTGGTCGAGAGCACCTTCGTCAGCGCCGCGGTCAGCGTCGTCTTGCCGTGGTCGACGTGGCCGATGGTGCCGACGTTCAGGTGGGGCTTGGTGCGTGCGAATTTTTCCTTGGACATAACTTATGCCTCTGCCTTCATGCCTGTATTCACAGAGAGATCGGTAGATTTCCGCTTCTTCGACGAGAAGCTACCGATCATCATCCTCCTCATCTAGCTCGCTTTTTTTAGTATGGTCTCGGCGACATTCGCCGGGACAGGCGAGTACTTCTTGAACTCCATCGTGTAGGTCGCGCGGCCCTGCGTCGCCGAGCGCAGGCTCGTCGAGTAGCCGAACATGTTCGCGAGCGGCACTTCCGCGCGCAGCACCTTCACGCCACCGTGGCCGTCGTCCATCGCCATGATGACGCCGCGCCGCGAGTTCAGGTCGCCGGTCACGGCACCCATGTAATCCGGCGGAGTCGTGACCTCGACGTCCATGATCGGTTCCAGCAGCACGGGGTCGCCCTTCACGCCGGCCTCGCGCCAGCACAGGATGGCGGCCATCTTGAACGCGTTCTCGTTCGAGTCCACCTCGTGGTATGAGCCGAAATGCAGCGTCGCCTTCACGTCGACGACGGGGTAGCCGAACTTGATGCCGCGCGTCATCGCTTCGTCGATGCCCTTCTTGACCGCCGGAATGAACTCGCGCGGGATCACGCCGCCCTTGATGCCGTCGACGAACTCGAAGCCCTTGCCGGGCTCCTGCGGCTCGAACTTGATGACCACGTGGCCGTACTGACCGCGGCCGCCGGACTGCTTGACGAAGCGGTATTCCTGGTCCACCGGCCGGCGGATCGTCTCGCGGTAGGCCACCTGCGGCTTGCCGACGTTCGCCTCGACGCTGAACTCGCGCTTCATGCGGTCGACGATGATCTCCAGGTGCAGCTCGCCCATGCCGGCGATGATGGTCTGGCCCGACTCCTCGTCGGTGAATACCCGGAACGACGGGTCTTCCTGGGCCAGCCGGTTCAGCGCCAGGCCCATCTTCTCCTGGTCGGCCTTGGACTTGGGTTCGACCGCCTGGGAGATCACGGGGTCGGGGAACTCCATGCGCTCCAGCGTGATGACCTTGTTCGGGTCGCACAGCGTCTCGCCGGTGGCGATCTCCTTCAGGCCGACGCACGCCGCGATGTCGCCGGCGCGCACCTCCTTGATCTCCTGACGCTCGTTGGCGTGCATCTGAAGCAGCCGACCGATGCGTTCCTTCTTCCCGCGGACCGGGTTGTACACGGTATCGCCGGAGCTCAGCACGCCGGAGTACACGCGTATATACGTCAGGGCGCCCACGAACGGATCCGTGGCGATCTTGAACGCGAGCGCGGCAAACGGCTCGTCGTCCGTCGCGTGGCGCTCGGCGATCGTGCCGTCCTTGTCGTCGAGATGGCCCTTGATCGCCGGGCGATCGATGGGCGAGGGCAGCAGGTCGATCACCGCGTCGAGCGCGGCCTGCACGCCCTTGTTCTTGAACGCGCTCCCGCACAGCACCGGCACGATCTCGAGCTTGAGGTTGCGCTCGCGCAGACCCTGCCTGATTTCGTCCTCGGTGAGCGCCTCGCCGCCCAGGTACTTTTCCATGAGCGCCTCGTTCGCCTCGGCCGCCACTTCGACCATCTGCTCGCGGTACTTCTTGCAGGACTCCAGCATCTCGGCCGGGATATCCTTTTCCTCGAAGCGGTTGCCCTGCGTTTCCTCGTCCCAGTAGATGGCCTTCATCTTCACCAGGTCGACGACGCCCTTGAACCCGTCCTCGGCGCCGATGGGCAGCTGGATGGGCACGGCATTCGCGCCGAGGCGCTCCTTCAGCTGCTTGACGACGTTGAGAAAGTTCGCGCCCGCGCGGTCCATCTTGTTGACGAACGCGATGCGCGGCACCTTGTACTTGTTTGCCTGGCGCCAGACGGTCTCCGACTGCGGCTGCACGCCGCCGACCGCGCACAGCACGAAGATCGCCCCGTCGAGCACGCGCAGGCTGCGCTCCACCTCGATGGTGAAGTCGACGTGTCCCGGGGTGTCGATGATGTTGAAGCGGTGCTCCGGGCGCGACTGGTCCATGCCTTTCCAGAAGCAGGTCGTGGCGGCGGACGTGATCGTGATGCCGCGCTCCTGCTCCTGCTCCATCCAGTCCATGACGGCCGTGCCCTCGTGCACCTCGCCCAGCTTGTGGGAGATGCCCGTGTAGAACAGGATGCGCTCCGTGGTCGTGGTCTTTCCGGCATCGATATGGGCCATGATGCCGAAATTACGGTAGCGCTGGATGGGAGTTGTACGGGCCACGACGGCGATTCCTCGGTTCGGTAAGACGATTCCTTAATAAGGAGACGGACCGGTTACCACCGGTAGTGCGAGAAGGCCTTGTTGGCCTCTGCCATGCGATGCACGTCCTCGCGCTTCTTCACGGCGTTGCCGCGCTTCTCGGAGGCATCGAGGAGCTCGTCGGCCAGGCGTCCGCCCATGGACTTGCCGCTGCGCGAGCGGGCCGCATCGACGACCCAGCGCATGGCGAGCGCCATCTGCCGCTTCGGACGCACCTCGACGGGTACCTGGTAGGTGGCGCCACCGACGCGCCGGCTCTTGACCTCCACCAGCGGCCGCACGTTGTCGAGCGCCTGGTTGAACACTTCCACCGGGTCGCTTTTCCCGCGGCTCGCCATGGTGTCGAGCGCGCCATAGACGATTCTCTCGGCCGTGGACTTCTGGCCGTGGCGCATCACCACGTTGATGAACTTGGCGACGGTCTCGCTCAGGTACTTCGGATCCGGCGTGATCGCGCGCTTCGGAACTTCTCTTCGTCTCGGCATACTGCCATCCCCTGCGGGGTATTTGTAAACGCCTGTTTATATAAGGAACGCCGTTCGCGGCGTTCGCGTGATGCTCGCCTGACGACCCGGCAGGCCGGGCCGGCTTCAGGACTTGGGCCGCTTGGCCCCGTACTTGGAGCGCCCCTGCTTGCGATCCGCGACTCCGGCCGTATCGAGGGTGCCGCGAACCGTGTGGTAACGCACGCCCGGCAGGTCCTTCACGCGCCCGCCGCGGATGAGCACCACGGAGTGCTCCTGCAGGTTGTGGCCCTCGCCGCCGATATACGTGATGACCTCGTAGCCGTTGGTCAACCGGACCTTCGCCACCTTGCGGAGCGCGGAGTTGGGCTTCTTGGGCGTCGTGGTGTACACGCGCGTGCAGACCCCGCGTTTCTGCGGGCAGTTCTCCAGCGCGGGCACCTTGCTCTTGCTGGTCGCCCGCGTGCGGGACTTGCGAACCAGCTGATTAACCGTCGGCATTGATTTCTCCGGGGTACAGAAACAAACGACAGGCCGGCTTCCGACCGGCCTGTCGAGGGGCGCGATTCTAGGGGCCTGTTACAGGGGTGTCAAGCCAGAACAGGCCTTTATACCGCTGTTTTCAGGCGCCAACCGCCTCTTCGCCGGACTCGGTCCGGGGGCCGCGCAGACGGCCGCTCAGCGACCGCTCGAGCTCCCGCGCCTCTTCCCTGGCCTCGCCGCGCTGGCGCCGCCGCTCCTGGTGATAAGCGAGCCCCGTCCCGGCCGGGATGAGCCGGCCGACGATCACGTTTTCCTTGAGCCCCCGGAGCAGGTCGTGCTTGCCGTTGATGGCCGCCTCGGTCAGGACGCGGGTCGTCTCCTGGAACGACGCTGCCGAGATGAAAGACTCGGTCGACAACGAGGCCTTGGTGATGCCGAGCAGTACGGGCTCGAAGGTGGCCTCCTTTTTCTTGTCCAGCGACACCTCCTCGTTCTCCTCGAGGAGCCTCGCCCGCTCCGCCTGCTCGCCCGGCAGGAACCGGGTGTCGCCCGGATCGAGCACCTTCACCTTGCGCAGCATCTGCCGGACGATCACCTCGATGTGCTTGTCGTTGATCTTGACGCCCTGGAGACGGTACACGTCCTGGACCTCGTCCACGATGTAGTTGGTGAGCGCCTCGGCGCCGAGCAGCCGGAGGATATCGGAGGCGACCGGCGCGCCCTCGACGATCACATCGCCCTGCTCCACGGTTTCACCCTCGAACACCGTGATGTGCCGGCCCTTCGGGATCAGGTACTCGTGATCCACGCCTTCCTTGTCGGTGATGATGAGCCGCTGCTTGCCCTTGGTGTCCTTGCCGAACGACACGACGCCGCTCGTCTCAGCGAGGATGGCGTGGTCCTTGGGCTTGCGCGCCTCGAAGAGCTCGGCCACCCGCGGCAGGCCGCCGGTGATGTCGCGGGTCTTCGACACCTCCTGCGGGATGCGCGCGAGCACGTCGCCCACGCCCACCTTGGCGCCGTCCTCCACGGTAATGATCGCGCCCGGCGGCAGCATGTACTTCGCCGGGATCTCTGTGCCCGGGATCGTGACCGGCTTGCCCTTGCCGTCGAGCAGCGTGATGACCGGGCGGATGTCTTTCGCGCCCGAACGGTGCTTGGCGTCGAGCACGACGTAGGTCGACAGCCCCGTGATCTCGTCGGTCTGCTTGTTGACGGTCACGCCTTCGATGAGGTCGCTGAAGGCCACTTTGCCCGCCACCTCCGTGATGATCGGGTGCGTATGCGGATCCCAGTTCGCGACGACGGTCCCGGCCTTGGCGCGGCTGCCGTCGATCACGGAGAGCACGGCGCCGAACGGCACCTTGTAGCGCTCCCGGTTGCGGCCCTGGTCGTCCTGGATGATGAGCTCGCCCGAGCGGGACACCGCCACGTGGTTGCCGCTCGCGTGCTTCACGAGCTTGATGTTCTTGAGGCGCACCGTGCCCGTGGTCTTGACCTCGATGCGCGAGATCGCGGTCGCGCGCGAGGCGGCGCCGCCGATGTGGAACGTCCGCATCGTGAGCTGCGTGCCCGGCTCGCCGATCGACTGCGCGGCGATGACACCCACCGCCTCGCCGAGGTTCACCAGGTGACCGCGGCCGAGGTCGCGCCCGTAGCACTTGCGGCACACGCCGTAGCGCGTGTCGCAGGTCACCGGCGAGCGAACCAGCACCTGGTCGATGTGCTTCTCCTCCAGCAGCGCGACCAGACGCTCGTCGATCATGGTCCCGTCGGGGATGATGACCTGCTTGTCGTCGGCCGGGTCGCGGATGTCGCCGATCACGACGCGCCCGAGGATGCGATCCTTGAGCGCGATCACGACCTCGCCGCCTTCCACGAGCGCGCTCTTGGTCACGCCGTTGGTGGTGCCGCAGTCGTCCTCGGTGACCACCAGATCCTGGCACACGTCGACCAGGCGCCGGGTCAGGTAACCGGAGTTCGCGGTCTTGAGCGCGGTGTCGGCCAGGCCCTTGCGCGCGCCGTGGGTCGAGATGAAGTACTGCAGCACGTTCAGGCCTTCGCGGAAGTTCGCCGTGATCGGCGTCTCGATGATCGAGCCGTCGGGCTTGGCCATCAGGCCGCGCATGCCGGCGAGCTGGCGGATCTGGGCGGCGCTGCCGCGCGCGCCCGAGTCGGCCATCATGTAAATCGAGTTGAACGAGTCCTGCTTGACCGCCTGACCCTTCGCGTCCTCCACCTGTTCCACGCCGAGCTGGTCCATCATCGCCTTCGCGATGCGCTCGCTCGTGTGGGTCCAGATGTCGACGACCTTGTTGTAGCGCTCGCCGTCGGTCAGCAGCCCCGAAGCATACTGGTTCTGTATGCTCCGCACCTCGCTCTCGGCGGCGCCGATGATCTCGGCCTTCTCCGCGGGCGTGAGCATGTCGTCGACGCCGATCGAAATACCGGCGCGCGTCGCGTAGTAGAAGCCCGTGTACATCAACTGGTCGGCGAAAATGACGGTTGCCTTGAGCCCCACCCGCCGGTACGCCTGGTTGATCAGCTCGGAGATCGCCTTCTTCTTGAGCTCCCGGTTGATCATCTCGAACGGCAGCCCTTCCGGCAGGATTTCCGACAGGAGGGCGCGGCCGACCGTGGTGTCGTAGAGCTTGTGGGTCTCGGTCCCGGCGCCGTCCTCGCCCAACTGCACCTCCCGGATGCGCACCTTGATCTTCGCGTGCAGCGAGACCTGCCGCGACTCGTAGGCGCGGTGCACCTCGGCCACGTCCGCGAAGGCCTTGCCTTCGCCCGGGGCGTTCACGCGCGAGCGCGTCATGAAGTACAGCCCGAGGACGATGTCCTGCGAGGGGACGATGATCGGGTCGCCGTTGGCGGGCGAGAGCACGTTGTTGGTCGACATCATGAGCGCGCGCGCCTCGAGCTGCGCCTCGACCGAGAGCGGGATGTGGACCGCCATCTGGTCGCCGTCGAAGTCGGCGTTGTACGGCGCGCACACGAGCGGGTGCAGCTGGATCGCCTTGCCCTCCACGAGCTGCGGCTCGAACGCCTGGATGCCGAGGCGGTGCAGCGTCGGGGCGCGGTTGAGCAGCACCGGGTGCTCGCGGATCACCTCTTCGAGGATGTCCCAGACCTCGGGGCCGGCCGCCTCGACCATCTTCTTGGCGGCCTTGATGGTGGTGGCGAGGCCCTTGGCCTCGAGCTTGTGGAAGATGAACGGCTTGAACAGCTCGAGCGCCATCTTCTTCGGCAGGCCGCACTGGTGGAGCTTGAGCGTCGGGCCGACCACGATGACCGAGCGGCCGGAGTAGTCGACACGCTTGCCGAGCAGGTTCTGGCGGAACCGGCCCTGCTTGCCCTTGATCATGTCGGCCAGCGACTTGAGCTGGCGCTTGTTGGCGCCCGTGATCGCCTTGCCGCGGCGGCCGTTGTCGAGCAGCGCGTCCACCGCCTCCTGCAGCATGCGCTTCTCGTTGCGCACGATGATGTCCGGGGCGTTCAGGTCGAGCAGGCGCTTCAGACGGTTGTTGCGGTTGATGACACGCCGGTAGAGATCGTTGAGGTCGGACGTCGCGAACCGGCCGCCGTCGAGCGGCACGAGGGGACGCAGCTCCGGCGGCAGCACGGGCAGGATCTCGAGCACCATCCACTCCGGCCGGTTGCCCGAGTACAGGAACGCCTCGATGACCTTAAGGCGCTTGGTGAGCTTCTTGATCTTGGTCTCGGAGTTGGTCTCGGCCAGCTCGCCACGAAGCTTCTTCGCCTCTTCCTCGAGGTTGATCGACCGCATGAGGTCGCGGATGGCCTCCGCGCCCATGCGCGCGTCGAACTCGTCGCCGTACTGCTCGATGGCGTTGAGGTACGCGTCCTCGGAGAGCAACTGGCTCTTCTCGAGGGGCGTCATGCCCGGATCGATGACCACGTAGGCCTCGAAATAGAGCACGCGCTCGATGTCGCGAAGGGTCATGTCGAGGATGAGACCCATCCGCGAGGGGAGCGACTTCAGGAACCAGATGTGCGCCACCGGCGAGGCGAGCTCGATGTGGCCCATGCGCTCGCGCCGGACCTTGGAGAGCGTCACCTCCACGCCGCACTTCTCGCAGATCACGCCGCGGTGCTTCAGGCGCTTGTACTTGCCGCACAGGCACTCGTAGTCCTTCACCGGCCCGAAGATCTTGGCGCAGAACAGGCCGTCGCGCTCCGGCTTGAAGGTCCGGTAGTTGATCGTCTCCGGCTTCTTCACCTCGCCGTAGGACCACGAGCGGATCTTCTCGGGCGACGCGAGGCCGATCCGGATGGAATCGAAGTCCTCGGTCTTGCCCGGCTGCTTGAAGAGGTTGAAAAGATCTTTCAAGGTCTCGTCTCCTGACCAATCGGTCGTAGAGTGACTACTCTGTAAATCCGCCTGTCATTGCGAGGAGCGCCTTCGCGACGAAGCAGTCCCTGAGGTCTGCCCGCCGCCGGCGTCCCCGCGGTTCGCTCACGCGGTCATTCCTGCTCCAGCTCGATGTCGATGCCGAGCGCCCGGATCTCCTTCACCAGCACGTTGAAGGACTCGGGCATGCCGGCCTCCATGCGGTGGTCGCCCTTGACGATGTTCTCGAACATCTTCGTGCGGCCCTGCACGTCGTCCGACTTGACGGTGAGCATCTCCTGGAGCGTGTACGAGGCGCCGTAGGCCTCGAGCGCCCACACCTCCATTTCGCCGAAGCGCTGGCCGCCGAACTGGGCCTTGCCGCCGAGCGGCTGCTGGGTGACCAGCGAGTACGGGCCGGTCGAGCGCGCGTGCATCTTGTCGTCGACCAGGTGGTTGAGCTTGAGCATGTACATGTAGCCGACCGTTACCGGGCGATCGAATGCCTCGCCGGTGCGCCCGTCGTAGAGCGTGGTCTGGCCGGACCGCGGAAGCCCGGCGAGCTCGAGCATCTCCTTGATCTCTTCCTCGGTCGCGCCATCGAACACCGGCGTGGCGACCGGAACGCCCTTGCGCAGATTGCCCGCGAGCTCCACCACTTCGTCGTCCGTGAGCGACTTGATGTCTTCCTTGTGTCCGGCGCGGCCGACGTGGTTGTAGACCTTCTCGACCAGCTTGCGCAGATCGTCGATCCTCTTCTTCTCCGCCCGGTAGTCGTCGAGCATGCGGCCGATCTTGGCGCCGAGCTCGCTCGCTGCCCACCCGAGGTGCGTCTCGAGCACCTGGCCCACGTTCATGCGCGAGGGCACACCGAGCGGATTGAGCACGATGTCGACCGGCGTGCCGTCGGCGGTATACGGCATGTCCTCGACCGGCACGATGCGCGAGATCACGCCCTTGTTCCCGTGGCGGCCCGCCATCTTGTCGCCGGGCTGCAGCCGCCGCTTCACGGCGACGTACACCTTCACCATCTTGAGCACGCCCGGCGCGAGATCGTCGCCCGAGGTGAGCTTGGCCTTCTTCTCGGTGAAGCGCAGGTCGAACTGCTCCTTCTGCTTGGCGAGGTAGCCTCGGATCTGCTCGAGCGCCTGCGACGCCTCCTCGTTCTTGAGGCGGATGTCGAACCACTTCGAACGCGGCAGCTCCTCGAGATACGTCTTGGTGATCTTGTCGCCGGCCTTGAGGCCCGCCGGGCCGCCGTCGGCCTGCTTGCCGATCAGCTGGCGCTCGAGGCGCGCGTAGGCGTCGTCCTCGACGATGCGGTACTGGTCGTCGAGGTCCTTGCGGATGCTCGCGAGTTCCATCTCCTCGATGCTCTTCGCGCGCGCGTCCTTCTCGACGCCTTCGCGCGTGAACACCTGCACGTCGATCACCGTGCCCGAGATGCCCTGCGGCACGCGCAGCGAGGTGTCTTTCACGTCGGACGCCTTCTCGCCGAAGATCGCCCGCAGCAGCTTCTCCTCGGGCGTCAGCTGGGTCTCGCCCTTCGGCGTGACCTTGCCGACCAGGATGTCGCCGGCGTCGACCTCGGCGCCGATGTAGACGATGCCGGATTCGTCGAGCTTGGCGAGCGCGGATTCGCCGACGTTGGGGATGTCGCGGGTGATTTCTTCGGGGCCGAGCTTGGTATCGCGCGCGACCGTCTGCAGCTCCTCGATGTGGATCGTCGTGTAGACGTCGTTCTCGACCACCCGCTCGGAGATGAGGATCGAGTCCTCGAAGTTGTACCCGTTCCAGGGCATGAAGGCGACGAGCACGTTGCGTCCGAGGGCGAGCTCGCCCATGTCGGTCGACTGGCCGTCGGCCAGCACGTCACCCTTCGCCACCATGTCGCCCACCTTCACCAGCGGGCGCTGGTTGATGCAGGTGTTCTGGTTCGAGCGCTGGTACTTGGTGAGGTTGTAGATGTCCACGCCCACCTCGCCCGGCCTGGTCTCCTCGTCATTCACGCGCACCACGATGCGCGAGGCGTCGACCGAGTCCACCAGGCCGCCGCGGTAGGCGACCACGGTCGCGCCCGAGTCGATGGCGACGATGCGCTCGATGCCGGTGCCGACCAGCGGCTTCTCGGTCTTGAGCGTCGGCACCGCCTGGCGCTGCATGTTGGAGCCCATGAGCGCGCGGTTCGCGTCATCGTGCTCGAGGAACGGGATTAACGAAGCCGCAACCGACACGATCTGCGACGGCGCGACGTCGATGTACTCGACCTTGTCCGGCGTGGACAGGGTGAACTCGTTCTTGTGCCGCACCGAGACCAGCTCGTCCACCAGGCGCCCGTGCGAATCGATCGCCGCGTTCGCCTGGGCGATCACGAACTTGCCCTCCTCGATGGCCGAGAGGTAATGCACTTCCTCGGCAACCTTGCCGTTCACCACCTTGCGGTACGGGGTCTCGAGGAAGCCGTACTCGTTCGCGCGCGCATAGACGGCGAGCGAATTGATGAGCCCGATGTTCGGACCTTCCGGCGTCTCGATCGGGCACACCCGGCCGTAGTGGGTCGGGTGCACGTCCCGCACCTCGAAGCCCGCGCGCTCGCGCGTCAGGCCGCCCGGGCCGAGGGCCGAGACGCGGCGCTTGTGCGTGACCTCGGACAGCGGGTTCGTCTGGTCCATGAACTGCGAGAGCTGGCTCGAGCCGAAGAACTCCTTGATCACGGCCGAAACGGGCTTCGCGTTGATCAGCTCCTGCGGCATCAACCCTTCCGACTCGGCCAGGCTCAAACGCTCCTTCACGGCGCGCTCCACGCGCACGAGGCCGACGCGGAACTGGTTCTCCGCCAGCTCGCCGACCGAGCGCACCCGGCGGTTGCCGAGGTGGTCGATGTCGTCGATCTCGCCTTGGCCGTTCTTCAGTCCGATGAGGATCTTCATCGCGTCGATGATGTCCTCCTTCGTCAGGATGCCCGGGCCCTCGTCGGAATCGCGACCGACGCGGCGGTTGAACTTCATGCGGCCCACCGCCGAGAGGTCGTAGCGATCGGGCGTGAAGAACAGGTTGTTGAACAGCGTCTGGGCGGCGTCCTTGGTCGGCGGCTCGCCGGGACGCATCATCCGGTAGATCTCGATCTGCGCCTCGAGCGCGTCGCGGGTCGGATCGAGCCGCAACGTGTCCGAAATGTAGGGGCCGCGATCGAGGTCGTTCGTGTAGATCGTGCGGACGGACTCAATGCCGGCCGCGAACATCTTCTCGATCAGGTCCTGCGTGATGACGTCGTTCGCGGAGGCAATCACTTCGCCGGTCTGCGTGTTGATCACGTCTTCGCCCAGCGCGCGGCCGGCCAGGAACGCCGGCGGCACCACGAGGTGCTTCAGGCGCGCCTTCTCGAGCTCGCGCACGTGCCGACCCGAGATGCGCCGGCCGGCTTCGATGATGACCTCGCCCTTGGGGGTCTTGATGTCGAAATCGAGCTGCACGCCGCGCAGCCGGGGCGCGATCAGCTCCAGGCGAATCTCGTTCTTCACGAGATGCCAGCTGTCCATGTCGAAGAACGTCTGCAGGACGTCAGGGGTCGACATCCCGAGCGCGCGCAGGAGGATCGTCGCCGGGAGCTTCCGCCTCCGGTCGATGCGCACGTAGAGGTAGTCCTTGGGATCGAACTCGAAGTCGAGCCACGAGCCGCGGTACGGGATTACCCGCGCCGAGAACAGGAGCTTCCCGCTCGAATGGGTCTTGCCGTAGTCGTGCTCGAAGAACACGCCCGGCGAGCGGTGTAGCTGCGAGACGATGACGCGCTCCGTACCATTGATGATGAACGTCCCGTTGTCGGTCATGAGCGGGATCTCGCCCATGTAGACTTCCTGCTCCTTGATGTCGCGCACCGACTTGGTGCCGGTCGTCTCGTCCTTGTCGAAAACGACCAGGCGCACCAGCACGCGGAGCGGCGCGGCATAGATGAGGCCGCGCTGCTGGCATTCCTTCACGTCGAATTGGGGATTTCCGAGCCGGTAGCTCACGAACTCCAGAGCGGCGTTCCCGTTGTAGCTCTCGATCGGGAAGACGCTCTTGAAGGCCGCCTGCAGACCCTGGTCGATGCGCTGCTCGGGCCGCACGTCCGCCTGCAGGTACTGGCGATAGGAGTCCTTCTGGATCGCGAGCAGGTAGGGTACGCGCAGGACGCTCGGGCGCTTGCCGAAGGTCTTGCGAATGAGTTTCTTCTCGGTGAATGAGTAGGCCATTACGGTTCCTCTGGCTTCGAGTGACCCGGCGGGTCAGTCCCCGTCACAAGACGAAAACAGGGCGTCGACCGGCGGGGATCCCGCCGGTCGCACCCGACTTGCTTTCAGCGCCCGCAGTTCCGGGCGTCCATATGACAGCAGCAAACTACTTGAGTTCGACCTTGGCGCCGGCCGCCTCCAGCTCCTTCTTCATCTTCTCGGCGTCGGCCTTGGGCACCGCTTCCTTCACGGTCTGCGGCGCGCCCTCGACCAGGTCCTTGGCCTCCTTGAGGCCCAGGGTCGTCACGGCGCGGACGGCCTTGATGACCGCCACCTTGTTGTCGCCGGCCGCCGTCAGGACGACGTCGAAGGCGTCCTTCTGCTCGACCGGGGCCGCGGCGGCACCCGCAGCCGGGGCGGCAACCGCCACGGCAGCGGCGGCCGAGACGCCGAACTTGTCTTCCATGTCCTTGATGAGCTCGGAGAGCTCGAGCACGGACATGCCCGCGATCGCGTTCAAAATCTCTTCTTTCGATACAGCCATGGTCACAGTCTCCTGAAACGGTCTTCGATTGCGTTAAGCGGCGGCCTGCTTGGCGTCGCGCACCGCGGCGAGGGTGCGCACGAACTTGCCCGGCACCTCGTTCAGCGTCCGGACGAACTTCGCGACCGGTGCCTGCATGGTGCCGAGGAGCATCGCCAGCAACTGCTCGCGCGAAGGAAGCTTGGCGAGCGCCTGCACCTGCTCGACGCTCATGAGCTTGCCGCTCATGGCACCGGCCGTGATGCGCAGCGCCTCGTTGTCCTTCGCGAACTCCGCGAGCACCTTGGCCGCCGCCACCGGATCCTTGGAGATGGCGAGCGCGAGCGGCCCGGAGAACGACTCCTTCAGGCACTCGAAGCTCGAACCCTCCACGGCCCGGCGGGCAAGCGTGTTCTTCACCACGCGCAGGAACACCTCCGACTGCCGCGCGCGCTTGCGCAGCTCCGTCATTTGCGCGACGGTGAGCCCACGGTACTCCGCGAGCAGCGCCGCCTGGGCGTCCTTGAGCTTCGCGGACACCTCGGCGACCACCACCTTCTTCTCTTCGATATTGAGACTCATACGAGTCACCTCCGTTATAACGAGCCCCCTTACCGACTCCCCCTCTCCCGCGACAGCGGGAGAGGGCAAGGGGTGAGGGTCAGCCCAACCACGGTGACCGTATTCAGGAGCGATCCTGTTTCGGGTCCACCGTCTGCGCAGGCCATACCGACATTAAGCGCTTGCGCGCGCCTGCGGTCTTTGACGTGCGCCCCGCCCCGCACTGCGGGCGGCGCGCCCCAAAGTTCGTCGATTGCGTGAGGTCGGCAGTTCGGGGGGTGAAAAAAGCGATCTCGCCCTCCCGCTCTCACGACCTCACGCGCTCACGTCTTCTCCATTACAGCGAGGCCGTATCCAGCTGGATGCCCGGCCCCATCGTCGTGGAGACCGTCAGCCTCTTGAGATACGTTCCCTTCGCCGCGGCCGGGCGGGCCTTGTTGAGCGCCGCCAGCAGCGCCGCAAGATTCTCCTTCAGCGCCTCGGGCTCGAAGGACGCCTTGCCGATCGAGCAGTGCACGATTCCGGCCTTGTCGGCGCGGAACTGCACCTGACCTGCCTTCGCGCTCTCGACCGCCTTGGCCACGTTCGGCGTCACCGTTCCCACCTTGGGGTTCGGCATCAGGCCGCGCGGGCCGAGAATCTGGCCAAGCGCGCCCACGATCTTCATCGCCTCCGGCGTCGCGACCACGAGATCGAAGTCGATCTGGCCCTGTTTGATGCGGTCGGCGAGGTCCTGGAAGCCGACGATGTCGGCACCCGCCATCTTCGCCGCCTCCGCCGCCTTGCCCTCCGCAAACACCGCGACCCGGACCTTCTTGCCGGTCCCGCGCGGCAGCGCCGCCGTCCCGCGCACGTTCTGGTCGGACTTCTTCGCGTCGATGCCGAGGTTCACCGCCACGTCCACGGACTCGTCGAACTTCGCGGTCGCGGTCTCCTTGAGGATGCGCAGCGCCTCGTCGACGGCGTAGACCCGGGTTGGATCGATCTTGGCCCGCTGGGCCTTCATGCGCTTGCCGATGGCCGCCATGTCACACCCCCTCCACGTCGACGCCCATGTTGCGCGCGCTGCCCGCGATCATGCGGACCGCCGCCTCCAGGTCGCCGTGGCAGTTGAGGTCGGGCATCTTGACCTTCGCGATCTCCTCGAGCTGCTTGCGCGTGATCTTGCCCACCTTGGTCTTGTTCGGCTCGCTGGAGCCGCTCTCCAGCCCCAGTGCCTTCTTGATCAGGACCGTCGCCGGCGGCGTCTTCTGAATGAAGGTGAAGCTCTTGTCGCTGTACACGGTGATGATCACCGGGATCGGCAAGCCTTTCTCGAGCTTCTGGGTCTGCGCGTTGAACTGCTTGCAGAACTCCATGATGTTGAGGCCGTGCTGGCCGAGCGCCGGACCGATGGGCGGCGACGGGTTCGCCGAGCCGGCCGGCACCTGCAACTTCACGTAGGCCGTAACTTTCTTTGCCACTGGTTGTCTCCTGCGAGTCCAAGCGCCTTACTGAATTCAGGCTCCTCGCTCTTCGTTGAATACGTGAGATCGGGAGGTCGTCAGGTCGTGAGCCGGACGGGTTTCGCTCTCCCGTTCTCGCGACCTCGCGCCCTCACGTGTTTCACGCTTTTTCCACCTGCGAAAAATCCAGCTCCACGGGCGTCATGCGCCCGAAGATCGAGACCGATACCTTCAGCTTGTTTTTCTCGTAGTTCACGTCCTCGACCGTCCCGTTGAAGTCCTGGAACGGGCCGTCGGTCACGCGCACCTGCTCGCCCGCCTGGAACGAGAACTTCGGCTTCGGTTTCTCCACGCCTTCCTGCACCTGGCGAATGATCGCGTCGGCCTCCTTGTCGGAGATCGGGGTCGGCTTCATGCCGGAGCCGCCGATGAAACCCGTCACTTTGGGAACGTTCTTCACGAGGTGCCAGGACTCGTCGTCCATTTCCATCTTCACGAGCACGTAGCCCGGGAAGAACTTGCGCTCGCTGGTGCGCTTCTGGCCGCTCTTCATCTCGACGACTTCTTCGGTCGGGACCAGGATTTCGCCGAACTTGCTCTCCATGCCGCGGTTGCGGATGTGCTCCTTGAGCGAACGCACCACCGACTTCTCGAAGCCGGAGTAGGTGTGCACCACGTACCATCGCATCGTCATGCCTACGCCCTCTGCCCGGTGAGCGCCTGCATGATCTTGAGCAGCCCCCAGTCCACGATCCACAGGAATACCGCGATCAGCACGACCATCCCGAACACGACGAGCGTGACCTGCATCGTCTCCTTGTTGGACGGCCAGACCACCTTGCGCAACTCTGCACGCGACGCCTTGGTGAACTCCCAGAGCCGCCTGCCCGGCTCCGTCTGGTAACCGATCGCCGCTCCGACCGCCGCTGAGCCGAGCACGATGAGCGCCCGCACGAAGTCCGGCTGGTTATCCAGGTAATAGAATCCGGCGATGCCGAGCACGAAGATCAGCACCGCGAGGATGAGTCTGAATCGATCCGCCATCTAACTAAGAATTCGCTATGCCGCCGAAGGAGTGGCAGGCCAGGAGGGTCTCGAACCCCCAACCTGCGGTTTTGGAGACCGCCGCTCTGCCAATTGAGCTACTGGCCTGTACGCTACGCGAATGGTCAATGTTGAATTTTGAATGTTGAATTCAGGGTCGCGCTTCGCGCGCTCATTCATTCAACATTCAGCATTAAGAATTCAACATTGCCCTTGTTCTACTCGATCACCTTCGCCACCACCCCCGCCCCCACGGTGCGGCCGCCTTCGCGGATGGCGAAGCGCAGGCCCTCTTCCATGGCGATCGGGTTGATGAGGGTGACGGTCATCTTGATGTTGTCCCCGGGCATGACCATCTCGGTGCCCTGGGGGAGGTCGACCGAGCCCGTGACGTCGGTCGTCCGGAAGTAGAACTGGGGCCGGTAGCCGTTGAAGAACGGCGTGTGGCGCCCGCCCTCTTCCTTGGTGAGGACGTAGACTTCCGCCTCGAACTTGGTGTGCGGCGTGATGGAGCCGGGCTTCGCCAGCACCTGGCCGCGCTCGACTTCCTCGCGCTTGGTGCCGCGCAGGAGCACGCCGACGTTGTCGCCGGCCTCGCCCTGGTCGAGGAGCTTGCGGAACATCTCGACCCCGGTGACGGTGGTCTTGGTGGTCGGCTTGATGCCGACGATCTCGACCTCGTCGCCCACCTTGACGATGCCGCGCTCGACCCGGCCCGTGACCACGGTGCCGCGGCCGGAGATCGAGAACACGTCCTCGATCGGCATGAGGAACGGCTTGTCGATCTCGCGCTTGGGCTGGGGCACGTAGGCGTCGAGGGCCTCGGCGAGCTTGACGATCGAGGGCTCGCCGAGCTCGGACTGGTCGCCTTCGAGCGCCTTGAGCGCGCTGCCGGTGATGATCGGGGTGTCCTTGCCGGGGAAGCCGTACTTGGTGAGCAGGTCCCGGACCTCTTCCTGGACGAGCTCGAGGAGGTCCTTGTCGTCGACCATGTCGGCCTTGTTCAGGTACACGACGATGTAGGGCACGCCCACCTGGCGGGCGAGCAGGATGTGCTCGCGGGTCTGGGGCATCGGGCCGTCGGCGGCGGACACGACCAGGATCGCGCCGTCCATCTGCGCGGCCCCGGTGATCATGTTCTTCACGTAGTCGGCATGGCCCGGGCAGTCGACGTGGGCGTAGTGACGCTTCTCGCTCTGGTACTCGACGTGGGAGGTCGCGATGGTGATGCCGCGCTCGCGCTCCTCGGGGGCGTTGTCGATCTGGTCGTACGCCCGGACCTCGCCGCCGTACTTGGTCGAGAGCACCTTCGTCAGCGCCGCGGTCAGCGTCGTCTTGCCGTGGTCGACGTGGCCGATGGTGCCGACGTTCAGGTGGGGCTTGGTGCGTGCGAATTTTTCCTTGGACACGGGGAACCTCGTTTCTTCTCTTCTCGCAGAAGCGATTGGAACTGCTGTCTCGTGGCCGCGCACCCGCGCGGCGCTACTACAATCAGATGGAGCCCATAACCGGAATCGAACCGGTGACCTCTTCCTTACCAAGGAAGTGCTCTACCGACTGAGCTATATGGGCGCAGCCTGTACGCCCGCAACCTCCGCCAACTGGAGCGGGTGATGGGAATCGAACCCACGTCATCAGCTTGGAAGGCTGAGGTTCTACCATTGAACTACACCCGCGTGGATGCGCGTTTTGAGTGACCTCGCCCGGGACTGCCGCTCCGACTTGGTGGAGGGGGGAGGATTCGAACCTCCGAAGGCAGAGCCGTCAGATTTACAGTCTGATCCCTTTGGCCGCTCGGGAACCCCTCCCAAAAACAGAAGCCGCGAATTGTGCGGATTAGGCTTCGCCTTGTCAACAAAGGTCGTTGATTTTTGGGAATTTCGGTCAGGCTGTCCGTCCCTGCTCCTGCAACCTTATTAGATTCAGCGCGGACCCTGCCCGGAACCAGGCGACCTGTTCACGGGTGAGGCTGTGGTTTGCCTCGAATTCTTCGGTCGAGCCGTCCGCGTGGGCGATGCGCACCCGCACCGACTGGCCCGGGACGAGCTCCTGCAGGCCGAGGAAGCTGAGCCTGTCGTCCCTCCGGACGCGCTCCCAGTCCCCCGGATTGCAGAACACGAGCGGCAAAATGCCCTGTTTTTTGAGGTTCGTCTCGTGAATGCGCGCGAAGCTCCGGCTAATGACCACACGGGCGCCGAGGTATCGGGGGGACATCGCAGCATGCTCGCGCGAGCTGCCTTCGCCGTAATTCCGGTCGCCTATGGCCACCCACCCCTGCCCACGCGCCTTGTACTCCCGGGCGACGGCCGCGGCAGCCTGGTCCTCGGATCCAGTGTGGACGTTGTAGGCCGTCCCGGGTTTCGCCGTGAACGCGTTGTCCGCGCCGGAGAACATGTTGTCGCTGATCCGGTCCAGATGTCCCCGGTAACGCAGCCAGGGTCCGGCCGGCGAGATGTGGTCGGTCGTGCACTTGCCCTTTGCCTTGAGCAGGACCGGCAGGTCGCGATAGCCCTCGACCGGATCGACGGGGTCGAAAGGGGCGAGCAGGGCGAGCCGTTCGCTTTTCGGGTCGACCTGTACCACCGCCCCTGCCGCATGGTCCGACGGCGGGACATACGCCGACCGGCCGGTCTCGAAACCCCTGGGCGGGAACTCCTCGGCCCGGGGCGGACTCAGTTGCACCCGCTCCCCGTCCGGCCCAGCCACGCCTTCGCGGATCGGATCGCGATCCAACCGACCGGCGAGCGCGTAGGCGGTCACTACCTCCGGGCTGGCGATGAACGCATGGGTCTGGGGGTTGCCGTCGTTGCGGCGCGGGAAGTTCCGGTTGTACGAGGTGAGGATCGCGTTCTTTTCGCCCGATTTCGTGTCCGAGCGCTCCCACTGTCCGATGCAGGGGCCGCACGCGTTCGCGAGCACGGTGCCGCCGATGGCTTCGAGATCGGCGAGCAGCCCGTCGCGCTCGATGGTGGCGCGCACCTGTTCGGAGCCGGGCGTCACCAGGAACGGCACCCGTGCCTTGAGGCCGTGCTTGCGTGCTTCCCGCGCCACATGGGCGGCGCGCCCGATGTCTTCGTAGGACGAATTGGTGCAGCTCCCGATGAGCGCGGCCTTCAGCTCGACCGGGTAGGCGTGCTCGCGCACGTCGGCGCCCATCCGGGAGACCGGCCGGGCGAGGTCGGGCGTGTGCGGCCCGACGATGTGCGGCTCGAGCGCCGACAGATCGATCTCGACCACCTGGTCGTAAAATCTGTCCGGTTGGGCGAGGACTTCGGGGTCGGCGGTCAGGTGCGCACTCGCCGCCTCGGCGAGGCGCGCCCATGCCTCTCTCCCGGTGGCACGCAGGTAATCGCCCATGCGGCGATCGAACGGGAAGACCGACGTGGTGGCGCCGAGCTCGGCGCCCATGTTGGTCACCGTCGCCTTGGCGGTACAGGACAGCGATGCGGTCCCCGGACCGAAGTACTCGACGATCTTGTTCGTTCCCCCGGCGACGGTCAGCATCCCGGCAAGCTTCAGAATCACGTCCTTGCCGCTGGTCCAGCCGGACAGCTCGCCGGTGAGGCGCACGCCCACCAGCTTCGGCCACAGGAGCTCCCACGGAAAGCCGACCATGACATCGACCGCGTCGGCGCCGCCGACCCCTATGGCGAGCATCCCGAGACCGCCGGCGTTCGGCGTATGGGAGTCGGTTCCGATCATGAGACCGCCCGGGAAGGCGTAGTGCTCGAGGAGCACCTGATGAATGATTCCGGACCCCGGCCGCCAGAACCCCATGCCGTACTTGGCGGCGCTCGAGGCGAGGAAGTCGTAGACCTCCTTGTTGGTGGTCTCGGCCGCCTCGAGGTCCTCGATGGCCCCGACCCGGGCGCGCACGAGATGGTCGCAATGCACCGTGGTCGGCACCGCGACGGTCGTCCTTCCCGCCGTCATGAATTGCAGAATGGCCATCTGCGCGGTCGCGTCCTGCATCGCCACGCGATCCGGACGCAGCGCCGCCGTGGTGCTGCCGCGCTCCGGGAGTCCTTCGCCCCGGTCCTCCCAGTGTGCATAGAGGATCTTCTCGGCGAGCGTGAGCGGCTTCCCCGTCCGCGCGCGGATGGACCGGAGGTGCTCCGCCATCGTTTCGTACCGATGCCGAATCATCGGCAGGGCGTCTGCGGGTGTCTTTTCGAGCATGGCTGCGGACCTGCTTGATGGAATAGTTAGTGGTGTTGTGGTTCCGGCGGACGGAATTGCACGCGCGTATGCGTCATCCGGGCAGCCAGGGATCAACCTGCAACGCCGCGATCGCGTTCCTGTGGCGCACCCGCCAACGCAGTGGCACGGCCTTCGATCGTGTGGCGGCATGGAGCCCGCAGAGGGAATCGAACCCCCGACCCTCTGATTACAAATCAGATGCTCTACCGGCTGAGCTATGCGGGCGCAATCTGAAAGTTCATGCCACCGTGCGCGACGTGCGGGCGACAAGTATAGCGGCCCGTCAGCCGGGCGGCATCTGGGCCCCGCCGTCCGTGGGCGGCGCGGGAGGGCAGGCGGCGGATCGCAGAGAGACGCCGGCCGCCCATTCCTCCTCGGCGAAGCGGGTGAGCGCCACGCCACCGATGCGCCCGTCGCGCGCCGGATCGGGCAAGGCGAGCCAGTAGACGTGCCGCAGGCTCGGTACCGGCTGAATGGAGGCGTCCAGGCCCTTGGCCCTGAGCTGCCGCTGACGCTGACGCGCGTTCGCCTCGACGGTGAAGAGCCCGACCGAAACCGCGTTCTCCATGCCCTCCTCCTGAATCAACGCGTGATCCTTGAAGCCGAGGCGTGTGAGCTGACGGCGCTTCGCGTCCGCCGCTTCCCGGCTCGCAAGCGGAGGAAGATACACCTGGTACGCCCGTCCGCGGCTCTCGAACTCGGTGACCTGCTCCACGTGCAGCCCCCAGGACTCGATGCGCGTTCCCGCCCCCCTCGCCTCCTGCAGCGAGGTGAAGGGTCCCAGTCGGTAACAGGGGCCGGCGGGGGCGGAAGCCGCGACAGCCGGCCGGCTCTGGGACCGCGCGCGCAGCGCCGTGCCGGGTTCCGACAGGCGCTTGAGCTTTTCCGGACTGACGTCGGCACGGGGCCTGGGAAAATCGTAGGAAACGAGCGGCTCCTTGTACCAGCTTCCCCACATGTAGAGGCCGAGATTCGCGACCAGCAGCAGACCGAAAAAGAGCCTCATGACGCGTCGGCGATCCGGGCAAGGCCGCGTAGCACGAGATCCGGAACGGAGCGAAACGGTCGCGAGAGACGCGCGGCGATCGTGTCCGCGTCGCCGCCGGTGATGTAGAGCGTCATCTCCTCGCCCAGCGCCTCTTCGAATTCCCGCCACACCCGCTCGATCGCGCCGGCAATGCCGTAAACCGTCCCGGCCGCGACCGCGTCGCCGGTCGTCCGTGCGAGACAGGAGGCGTCGTTGCCGTCTGCGGCGCGCACGCCGGCCGTGCGTTCGCTCAGGGCCGCGCGCTGCAGGCGAATCCCCGGGAGAATGACGCCGCCGGCGAACACGCCCTCGGCCGTGAGCGCGTCGATGGTCACCGCGGTGCCGCAGTCGGCGACGCAGGCGGCGTGTGCGCCGAGCGCACGCGCGCCGACGAGGGCGGCCCAGCGATCGGGCCCCAATGCCTGCGGCGCGAGGTAGCCGTTCCGCACGCCGCACTGCTCCGCACGCGCCTCGATGAACAGCGGATCCAACGACCAGCGCGCGGCGAGCCAGGTCGCCAGTGTCGTTCGTGCCCGCGAGTCCGCCACGCTCGCGACGACGACGCGGTCGGGTCGAAGCTGTCCTTCCCACACGCCGTCCAGCAGCGCGCGGAGGTCGTTCGCCAGGGCGACGGCGCCGCTCGTCCAGCGATCGTCGTCGCGCAGCGCCCACTTGAGCCGGGAGTTCCCGAGGTCGACGAGAAGCTGCATCACGCGCCCCGCAAGCTGATCTCGCCCGCGTGGTAAACGCGTTCATCGCCGCGGGCGTCGATCAGCCGCAGCGCCCCGCCCGAGTCGACTCCGGCCACCGTCCCGGCGATCGTCGCCGACGCAGTCATGAGGCGTACGCTCTGCCCGTGGTACACGTGGCGTCGTTCCCAGTTCTGCCGGAAAGGGCCGAAACCGCGCGCGCCGAACGTGCGGCACGCGTCGTGCAGCCGCCCGATGACGAGCGCCGCCAGGCGATTGCGGTCGATGGTCGAGCCCAACACCTCCTCGAGATCGACCCACGGCTGGTCGATGCCCTCGGCCTCGCGCGCCCCGAGCCGGCAGTTGATTCCCGCACCGAGCACGACGAGCGCGGGCCCGGCCGCTTCGCCCTGCACGTCGGCGAGCAGGCCCGCGAGCTTGCGTCCGCGCCAGACGACGTCGTTCGGCCATTTCAGACCGATGCCGCGCGCGCCGTACTCCTCGAGCGCCTCGAGCAGGGCGAGGCCGGCTGCCAGCCCGAAGGCCGCTACCGTCGCCGGCCCGGCGTCGAAGCGCCATGCCATCGAAAGCAGCAGGTTCCGGTACGGCGTCGCGAGCCAGCCGCGTCCGCGCCGCCCGCGCCCCTGCGTCTGCGTCTCGGACAGGCAGACGCTCCCGGAAACGAGCGCCGACGCCCGTTGAATCAGGTAGCGGTTCGTCGAATCGACGGTCTCGAGCACCTCGAGGGAATGCGGCAGGTCGCCCCGGCGCCCGAGCTCGGCGAGGATCGCGTCTCGGTCGAGCGGATCGACTGGCTCGGGAAGCTTGTAGCCCCGGCCGGGGACCGAGTGAATTTCGAGGCCGAAGCTCGCGAGCGCGCGCACTCCCTTGTTCACCGCCGCGCGCGAAACGCCAAGACGCCGGCCCAGATCGGTTCCCGAGTGGAACTGGCCGTCGGCGAGGAGCTTGAGGATTTCCGCGCGCGTGGTCACGGGCCGACCAGATTGCGCGGCTCGCCGCGGGCGAACGCCTCGATGTTGTCGATGAGCTGGTCTGCGAGCCGCTGCATCGCCTCGCGGCTGGACCAGGCGACGTGCGGGGTCAGGATGAAGTTCGGAAGATCGAGCGCGAGCAGCGGATTGTCCGCGCGCGGCGGCTCGCCGGAGAGCACGTCGAAACCGGCGCCCGCCAGCCGCCCCTCCGACAGCGCGCGCGCAAGCGCGGCCTCGTCGACGAGGCCGCCACGGGCGGTGTTGATCAGTACCGCCGAAGGCTTCATCCGGGCGAGCTCTGCTTCTCCGATCAGGTTGCGCGTGGCGGGCGTGAGCGGCGAGTGCAGGCTCAGCACGTCGGCTTCGCGCAGCACCTCGTCGAAGGCCGTATAGCCCTCGCGTACCGAGGCCGCTCCCTTGTGCTCGGCGTAAAGCGCGTTCATGCCGAAGGCCTGCCCGAGGCGCGCGACCGCGCGCCCGAGCGCACCCCGGCCGACGATGCCGAGCGTCGATCCGTGAAGGTCGTGAATCGGCTGTGTGAACAGGCAGAACTGCCCGGCGCGCTGCCAGAGGCCGTCTTTCAGGTCCTGCCGGAACGCGAGCAGGTTGCGCCTGAGCGCAAGGATCATCATGAACACGTGCTCGGGAACGGTGTGCACGGCGTAGTTCCGGATGTTCGCCACCTTGATCCCGCGCGCGTGACAGTAACCGAGGTCGACGTTGTCGGTTCCGGTCGCGGCGATGGCGACGAGCCGAAGATCGGGCAGCTGCTCGAGCGCGTCCTTGCGCAATGCCACCTTGTTCGTTATCGCGACCGTCGCGCCGCGGAGATGCTCCGCCACCTGCGCGGGCCCCGTCGCCGGATAGTCCCGCCAGCGGTGCGGGAACGCCGGCGTTCGAAGCTCCGCGATCAGGCTGTCGCGGTCGAGGAAGACGATCTCGTGCATCGCTATGAGCGGGTTTATGTCCTGGACCGCATCGGACCCCCACGAATCGAGCCGGTTATCGCGCGGTCCGGGGGTTCAGGAATCCGTGCGACTCAGCGCTCCATGCCCGACATGCGCTCGAGCACCTTGATGACCGCGGCGGAGTCGATCTCGGCGTCGCCGGTGCCCATGAGGGCGTTCAGGTGCTGCGCAACGAGTGCTGCGCCGGGAAGCGCGAGCCCCATCTTGTGCGCGTCCTCGATCACGATGCGCAAATCCTTCTGGTGCAGCTTCACCTTGAAACCCGGCTTGAAGTCGTTGTCCAGCATGCGCTTGCCGTGCACCTCGAGGATTTTGCTGCCGGCGAAGCCGCCCATGAGCGCCTCGCGCACCTTGGCAGGGTCGACGCCGTTCTTGCGGGCGAAGAGCAGCGCTTCGCTCACGGCCTGGATCGTGACCGCCACGACGATCTGGTTGCACGCCTTCGCCACCTGGCCGGCGCCGTTATCGCCGACATGAACGATGTTCTTGCCCAGCACGTCGAAGTAGGGTTTGACACGTTCGAAGGTCTCGCGCTTGCCGCCGACCATGATGGAGAGCGTGGCGTTGATCGCACCCACCTCTCCGCCGGAAACAGGCGCATCCAGCATGTCGGCACCCTTGGCGCCGAGCGCGGCCGCCATCTCCCGGGTGGCGGCCGGGGAGATGGTGCTCATGTCCACCACGACCGAACCGGGACGCGCCCGCCGGATCACTCCCTTCTCGCCCAGGATCACCTGCTCCACATCAGGGGTGTCGGACACCATAATAAAGACGACGTCGGCATTCGCGGCGACGTCTTCCGCCGATGTGCAGGCGGTCGCCCCCGCCTCCGCCAGGACCTCCATCGTGACCGGCCGCCGGCCGTGCACCCAGAGCGCGTGTCCCGCCTTGCGGAGGTTGAGCGCCATCGGGCGCCCCATGATGCCGAGCCCAATGAAGCCGAGTTTCGCCGCCATCGCTTCGTTCTCCTCTGGAAATTCAGGCCGTTCATGATACCGGATCGCCCGGAAAACCGAGGCGGGCGCCGACCGCGTCCTCGCACCACCGCGCGACGCCGAGCAGCGCGTCCTCGCCGAAGGGGCTGCCGACGAGCTGCGTGCCGAGCGGCAGACCGGCCGGCCCCCGGCCCGTCGGCAGGGTCAGCGCGGGAACGCCGCACAGCGTCCAGATCGTACAGAATGCCGGGTCGCCGGTTGTCGTGAGTGTCGAGGGGGCCTCGCCCGCCGTGGGCAGGGTCACGATCGCGTCGTAGCCGCCGAGCAGATCCCGAAGCCGCTCGGCGAGCAGGGCCCTGTCGTCCAGCGCGGCGCGCAACGCCTCCTCCGGAATCGCAAGGCCCTCCTCGATCAGCGTGTTGACCGCCCCGCTCAGGAGGCGCAGGTGCCGTCGCTGCAGATCGACGAGCCGCCTCGCTGCCTCCGCGTACATGATCACGCGGTGCACCTCGTGCGCCGACCCGAAAGGCTCGGGAAGCTCGTGCTCGTCCACGGTCGCGCCCGCCGCGCGCAAGCGCGCGAGCACGTCGAGAAAATGCGTCTGCGCGTGCTCGCGGGCGCGCTCCCACACCGGCGAACGGACCGCGAGCAGACGGGGTGCCTGCTGACGGCGTGCGAACGTCGCGGAAGGAGCCGTCCGCTCGACGGTCGCGGGATCCTCCGGATCGGCGCCGGCGAGCACGGAGAGCAGCAGCGCGGCGTCCTCGAGCGTGCGCGTGAAGAAGCCGGGCTGATCCAGCGTCGGACTGAAGGCGAACATGCGCGTCCGCGGCAGCCATCCCGCGGTCGGCTTGAAGCCGATGCAACCGCAGAACGCCGCCGGCCGGATGATCGAGCCGTTGGTCTGCGCGCCGAGCGCGGCCGGCGCGAAACCGGCGGCGACGGCGGCGGCCGAGCCGCTCGAGGAGCCGCCCGGCGTATGGCGTCGGTCCCAGGGATTGTGCGTCGTGCCCGGCACGTAGTACGCGAGCTCGGCCGTCACGGTCTTGCCGAGCACGAAGCCGCCCGCCGCCTCTATCCGTTCGACGAGCACCGCCGACCGCAGAGGTACGTTGTCGTAGTAGGTGGGCGAGCCCATCCGCGTCGGCACGCCCGCGGTATCGAAAATATCCTTGATTCCAAACGGCACGCCGTGAAGCGCGCCCCGCACCCTTGCGCCGTCGGCCGTGCGCGCCTTCGCGACGACCGCTTCGGGGTCGAACCAGGCGAAGGCCTCGATAAGCGGCTCGTTACGGGCGATCCCGTCGAGCAGCGCGCGTGCGTACGCTTCGCTCGTGACATCGCCCGCCCGGAGACGCTCGATCGCCCGTGTCAGACTCAGTTCCGCGAGCTTCACGGTTGTTCTCCGAGGGCGCTCGAGCGGGAGTCAGAGGCGGTCATGGGTGACGTCCGACGCGAACCCGATTGCCGACCGATCGATTGCGCCCACCATTCTAGAGCGACCGCTTGCTCGCCGTCGCGAGCGCATCGGGATTGAGCAGGTTCGGCGGGCGCTGTGCGGTGAGCGCGGCGATCAGATTCTCCGCCGCCATCAGCGCCATCTTGCGCCGGGTTGCCTCGGTGCTGGAAGCGATATGCGGTGTGAGCACCACGTTCTTGAGGGCAAGGAAGCCGGGATCGAGGGCCGGCTCGTTCTCGAACACGTCGAGTCCCGCACCGGCGAGGCGTCCCTCGCGCAGCGCCGCAAGCAGCGCGCCATCGTCCACCACGCCCCCGCGAGCCGCGTTCACCAGGAGCGCCGTCGGTTTCATGCGCGCAAGCTGCTTTGCGCCGATCAAATGGTGCGTGGTCGGGGAGTACGGCACGTGAAGCGTCACGATGTCGGCACGTTCGAGCAATTCGTCCAGGCCGGCATAGGCCGCGCCGCACGCCTGCTCGATTCCGGCATCGAGCCGACGGGTATTGTGGTAGACCACCTTCATGTCGAAGCCGCGCGCTCGGCGTGCGACCGCCTGGCCGATGCGCCCCATACCGACGATGCCGAGCGTCGCGTGATGCACGTCCTGCCCGAGAAACTGCTTCAGTTTCCATCCCTTCCACTCGCCCGCGCGCAACGCCGCCTCGGCCTCGGTAACGCGCCGGGCGGCGGCGAGTATGAGGGCCCAGGTGAAGTCGGCCGTGCTGTCGTCGAGCACCCCGGGGGTGTTGGTCGCCATGACACCGAGGGCGCTGCAGGCGGCAAGATCGATGTTGTTGAATCCGACCGCGATGTTGCAAACGGCCTTCAACCGGGAGCAGCGCTCGAGGAGCGTGGCGTCGATGCGGTCCGTGAGGGTGGTGAGCGCGCCCGCCTTGTCGGCAAGCTGGCGCGCGAGCTCATCGGGCGGGAAGGGGCGGTCGGACTGGTTCGCCGTCACCTCGAAATGACGGCCGAGGATCTCCAGCGCCTCGTCGAAGACTTCGCGCGTCACGAGCACCTTCGGTTTCATCGTTCCTCCTCCTTGTCTGCGCTTGCCGAATAGCGACAGTAGGTTTCGCGCACGAAAAGCGCGCCGATCAGACCGAGACCGGCGAACGCGGTCATGAGCCCCATTCCCGCACGGTAATCCGCCGCCGAGTAGATGCGCACGCCCGCCTCCAGCCGGCCGTCCCAACCCATATCCATGACGAGGCCGACGAGCGGCTGCAGCAGCGCGCCGCCGAGGAAGGCACCCGTGTTGACCACGCTCGTCGCCATGCCGGAAAGCGCCGGCCGGTTCACTTCCTTGGCGACGGCCCAAACGAGCGTAAAGCCGGCGGTCGCGAAGCCCATGACCGCGAAGAGCGCGAGGCTCAACGCGCGCGGGACGGTGACCTGCGCGAGCAGCCAAAGCCAGCATGCGAGATAGACGACCAGACCGGCCAGCATCACCGGTCGGCGCCGCGCCAGCCGGTCGGAAAGCGCCCCGAGCAGGAAGGACCCGACCGCGAAACCGGCGAGCATCAGCGCCGTGTGATCGGCGGCCTGTGCGCGCGTCATGCCGTGGACCTGCTCCAGATACGGTACCGCCCAAAGACCCGCGAACGCAAAAAGGGTGCCGCCGACCCCGAGCGATGGCCAGAAGCCCGCCCAGGTGGCGCGGTTACGAAGCACCTCGGCGAGACCCTCGGTCCAGCGGCCGCGATGCGGGGCGTGCGGCGCGTGTCCGTCCAGCTCGCGCGGCGAGGGCAATCCGACCTCTCCCGGGTGATTGCGAACGAAGAACCAGGTCGCGGCGCCCAAGGCGAGCGAGAAGAGCCCGATGGCGACGAACACCTCGCGCCAGGTCGCGAGCGCGAGCAGCCAGACGAGCGGCGCGGCCGCCAGCACCGCCCCCAGGTTGCCGAGCAGTACGGTCAGGCCCGTAAGCGTGCCGAAATGGCGATCGTGGAACCAGACGGCGTTGATCTTCAGCATCGCGACGAACATCACGGACACGCCGAGCCCGACAAGCAGCCGACCGGCCGCGGCGACACCGAGCGTGTCCGCGGTACCGAAGACGAGCGAGCCGACGCCCGCGATGACGCCCCCGCCCGCGACGATGGCGCGTACGCCGAGGGTGTCGACGAGCACGCCCGTCGGGACCTGCATCGCGGTGTAGACGTAGAAGTACGTCGCGGCGAGGCCACCGAGCTCGACTCCGCTCGCGCTGAACGCCCGTGCCAGCTCGCCGGCGATCGAGGCCGGCGCCATGCGGTGAAAAAAGGAAAGTATGTAGGCGGCGACGACGAGGCCGAACGCCGTCGCCCGCAGCCGGGCGAGCTGCGCACGCTCCTCCACGCTCAGCATCCCGGACGACGTATCCGCCGCGCGATCATCCGTAGAGCACTTCCGGCAGCCACAGGGCGAGCTCCGGCCAGATGTACAGCAGGACCATTGCGAACACCTGGATCCCCATGAACGGCATCATGCCGGCGAAAATCTGGTTGAGCGAGACGTGGGGCGGCGCCACCCCCTTCAAGTAGAAAGCGGCCATGGCGACCGGTGGCGACAGGAACGCCGTCTGCAGGTTGAGCGCCACGAGCAGGCCGAAGAACAGCGGATCGATGTTGAAGAGATCGAGCAGCGGAAGGAAGATCGGCATGAAGATGACGATGATCTCGGTCCACTCGAGCGGCCAACCGAGCAGAAAGATGATGATCTGGGAGACGATCAGGAACTGGATCGGCGTCAGGTTGAGACCGAGCACGAACTGTTCGATGAGCTGCTGGCCGCCGAGCAGCGCGAAGGTCGCCGAGAAGAGGGCCGAGCCCACGAACAGCCAGCAGACCATTGCCGTCGTGCGGGCCGTGAGAAATACCGACTCCTTGAGCCGGCTCCAGCTGAACTGCCGGTAGGCGACGGCGAGCAGCAGGCCCCCGAACGCGCCCACGCCGGCCGCCTCAGTCGGCGTCGCGAGCCCGAAGACGATGGAGCCGAGGACGGCAAGAATGAGCAGCGACAGCGGCAGGAAGGACGTGGCCAGCTCCCAGGCGATTCGCGCGAGGGCGGGCCGCTGTTCGCGCGGGGGCTTCGGGCAGAGCTTCGGGTTGATGATCGCCCGCGCCATCACGTAACCGACGTACATGGTGGCCAGGATGAATCCCGGTATGAACGCGCCGGCGTACAGACGCACCACCGACACTCCCGCCGTCGCGCCATACAGGATGAGCAGGATGGAAGGCGGGATAAGGATGCCCAGACACCCGCCCGCCGTGATCGAGCCGGCCGCGAGCTTCGTGTCGTACCCGGCGCGCAGCATCGGGCCGAGCGCGAGCAGTCCCATGAGCGTCACGACCGCGCCGATGATGCCGGTCGCAGTCGAGAAGATCGCGCACGTGACGACCGTCGCGACGGCGAGCGAGCCCGGAAGCGCGCCGGAAGCGAGCTGGATCGAGTGGAAAAGCCGGTCGACGATGGCGGCGCGCTCGACGATGTACCCCATGAACACGAACAACGGCACCGCGATGAGCACGTCGTTCGTCATGGCACCGTAGGTCCGCTGCACCATGAGATCGAAAATGACGTTCTGGTACCACGGCTGGCCGGGCGTATAAAAGGCGATGTACCCGAAGATCATCCCGAGCCCCATCAGGGTGAAGGCGGTCGGGAACCCGAGCATGATGGCGACCACGATGAGCGCCAGCATGAGCAGGCCGTAATGCGCCTGGGTGATTTCTTCGACGGACAGGAAAAGCCCGAAGATCAGCAGGACCACGAGCCCGAGCGAAACCAGGCCCACGAGCATCGGGTTTTTCATTATTTAGTCGTTCTCGCCCGGGCGCTGGCCGTGCAGGCCGTTGCGGCGGATGTCGACGGGCTCACCTTCGGTGAAGCGTCCGTCCGCGGGCGTCGCCACGTCTTCGGCGTGCACCATCTTCTTGAGCTCGTCGACGTCGACCTCCTCGACGTCGTGGGCCCGCCTCGGCCA
This sequence comes from Sulfurifustis variabilis, assembly GCF_002355415.1. Classification (GTDB taxonomy): domain Bacteria; phylum Pseudomonadota; class Gammaproteobacteria; order Acidiferrobacterales; family Sulfurifustaceae; genus Sulfurifustis; species Sulfurifustis variabilis. The sequence goes on from NZ_AP014936.1 coordinate 3,429,540, forward strand.
CTCGCCGGTCTTGAGGGCCTGCACGCAACGGATGATTTCCGCAATCCCCTGGAGGAGCACCAGGAATCCCGCGATCGGAATCAGGGTCTTGAAGTGGTAGAGCGGCGGACCTCCGGATACCACGCTCGAATGCTCGCGCAGCTGCCAGGAAATCTTGGCGAAATCGATGCCGGAATACGCGAGCGCCGCGATTCCGGGGATGAAGAATACGAAGTAGAGCAGGAGGTCGAGCCCGGCCTGCAGGCGTGTCGGGAAGAACCCGTAGAGCACGTCGCCGCGCACATGGCCGTTGCGCGCGAGCGTGTAGGCGCCCGCCATCATGAACAGGGAGCCGTACAGGATGTATTCGGCGTCCCACGCCCAGTCGACCGGCGCGCGAAAAAGATAGCGCGCCGTGACGTCGTAGCAAACGATCGCCGTGAGCACGACGATAAGCCAGGCGAACGCCTTGCCTGACCAGGCGCTGATGTTGTCGATCAGGAACAGGAAGCGCTGCATGGCTGCCGGCGGCCGGAGGCCGGCACACCCGATCCCTGGGTGTGCCCTTTACGGCTGGTTCTCGACTCCGGTCCTTACCCCTTCTTCTTCCCGAAGTAGTGGTTGTAGGCGAGCGTCGGGCTCACGATCGTGTCTTCCGACCAGGCGACCGCGCGCTCCGCGAACTTGCGCTGCGACTCGACCACCTTCGCGAAGAACGGGTTCTCCGCCGACTTCTTGGCAATGACGGCATCCCATGCCTTCAGCTGCGCCTGCAGGATCTCGTTCGGCGTCTTGTAGAACTTCACGCCGTCCTTCGTCTTCATCCCGATGTAATCCTGCGAGTAGCGATCGATCGCCTTCCAGGACATGTCCGCGCTCGACGCCTGCGCCGCGTAGCGAATGATGGACTTGAGCTCGTTCGGCAGCGCGTTGTACTTCTTGCCGTTGAACAGGATCTCGAAGCACTCGAGCGGCTGGTGGTAGCTCTGCAGCATGCAGATCTTCGAGACATCCGGGAACCCGAGCAGGCGGTCGCTCGACGCGTTGTTGAACTCGGCCGCCTCGATGAGGCCGCGATCGAGCGCCGGAACGATCTCGCCGCCGGGCAGCGCCACGACGGCTGCGCCGAGCTCCTTGAATACGTCGACCGACAGACCCACCGTGCGGAACTTCAGGTTCTTCAACTCGCTTGAGCTCTTGACGGGCTTCTTGAACCAGCCGAGCGGCTGGGTCGGCATCGGACCGTAAAGGAAGCCGACGACATCGAACTTCATGATCTTGTGCTGCAGCTCGTCGTAGAGCTCCTTGCCGCCGCCGTACTCGACCCAGGCGAGCAGAGTGTTCGCGTCCATGCCGAACGAGGGGCCCGTGCCGAAGAGCGAGTAGGCCGAGTTCTTGCCGTACCAGTAGGCCGACACGCCGTGGCCGCCGTCGAGCGTGCCCTTGTTGACCGCGTCGATGAGATCGAAGGCCTTCACGACGGCGCCGGCCGGCAACACCTCGATCTTGAGGCGGCCACCCGACATGTCGTTCACCTTCTTCGCGTAATCGAGCGCGTACTCGTGGAAGATATCCTTGGTCGGCCAGGTGCTCTGGAAGCGCATCGAGACCGTCTGCGCGCGCGACACCATCGGGAACGAAAGCGTGGCGGCGCCGGCAGCGGACGCGGCTGCCCCTGCCAGGAACCGGCGGCGGGATTTCGAAGGCTCGGTCGATTGAATCTGGCGCTTCTTGGGTTTTTTGTCGCTCATGACTCCTCCTAGCTTTGGAATCGAAAAGTGCCGGGATAGGCTCGAAAACAACGGTCGCGGGCAGCAACCATCGCTGGACATACTAGTCCGAAATCCCGTACTAGGCTATCGGCGCGGCCAAGGGACGCGCGTTAAACCGTTTTCACTATGCGAGTTTGCATCGGTTGACGCAGGCGGGTTACGGTAAAGTCCCTAACCGCCCTGCACCTCGGCCCGATGCGCGTCGGCCTGTTCGTGACCTGTCTCGTGGACCTCGTGCGTCCTCGCGTCGGGTTCGCGGCGCTGAAGCTGCTCGAGGCGACCGGCGCCGACGTCGTCGTGCCGCACTCGCAGACCTGCTGTGGCCAGCCCGCCTACAACAGCGGGGACCGTCGCACCGCGCTGGCCCTCGCGCGCAAGACGGCGCGCGACCTCGCCGGGTGCGATGCGGTCGTCGTCCCGTCCGGCTCGTGCGCGGGGATGCTGCGCATGCATTACCCTCGCCTGGCCGAGGCCGATCCCGAACCCGCGCATGCCGCGGCCCTGCGAAGGCTCGCGGCGCATACCTACGAGCTTTCCGATTTCATCACACGGATCGCGCCCCTCGAACGCGTGCCGGGACGTTACGAGGGGACCGTGACCTACCACGATTCCTGCTCCGGCCTGCGCGAACTCGGCATCAAGGACGGGCCGCGCCGGCTGCTTGCGCGTCTGCCGGGCGTGCGCCTGGTCGAGATGCGCGAGGCCGAGACATGCTGCGGCTTCGGCGGTACGTTCGCAGTCAAGTTCGGCGAAGTCTCGAGCGCCATGGCTGACAGAAAATGCCGACACATCCTCGAAACGGGCGCCCGGGCAGTCGTCGCCGGTGATCTCGGCTGTCTGCTCAACATCGAAGGACGGCTCCGCCGGTGCGGCCACAACGGCATCAGGGCGCTGCATTTCGCCGAGGTCCTCTCGGGCGAAGCCGATTGATGGAGCTCTCTCCCGCACGCTTCAAGACCCAGGCGGCCGCAAGCCTCGCCGACGCACGCCTGCAATCCGCGCTCGAGAAGCTGCAGGATCGCTTCGTCGTCGGGCGCGCGCAGGCTCTACTCGAACTCGATAACGCCGACGCCGTGCGCGACGCGGCCGCGGACATCCGCGCCCGCACGCTCGCGAATCTCGATGATTATCTCGAACGCTTCGAGGCCGCCGCGCGCGCGGCCGGTGCCGAGGTGCACTGGGCCGAGAACGCCTCGGACGTGAACCGAATACTGGTCGAGATCGCGGCGCGTCACGGCGTGAAGCGTGTCGTGAAGTCGAAGTCCATGGTGACGGAGGAGTGCCGCGTCAATGAAGCCCTCGGGACGGCGGGGCTCGAGGTCCGCGAGACCGATCTCGGAGAATACATCCTGCAGCTCGCGGACGAGCCGCCTTCGCACATCGTCGCGCCGGTCGTGCACAAAAGCCGCGACGAGATCGCCGATCTCTTCGTCGAACACCACCGCACACCGCGCCGGGAGACGATTCCCGCTCTCGTGGCCGAAGCACGCGAGCGGCTGCGTCCCGCGTTCCTCGCCGCCGACATGGGGATCAGCGGTGCGAATTTCCTCGTGGCGGAGACCGGCTCGGCGCTGATCGTGACCAACGAGGGCAACGGCCGGCTGGCGACGACGCTGCCCCGCGTGCACGTCGCCGTCACCGGCATCGAGAAGGTCGTGCCGACCCTCGAGGACGTCGCGACGCTGCTGCGGCTCCTGCCGCGCTACGCAACCGGCCAGAGCATCACGAATTACGTCTCGATCCTCACCGGCCCGCGGCGTCCGGACGACGGCGACGGGCCCGAGCATTTCCACGTGATCCTCGTCGACAACGGTCGCAGCCGGATGCTCGGCACCGACCGGCACGACATGCTCCGCTGCATACGCTGCGGAGCCTGCATGAACCACTGCCCGGTCTATCAGAACGTAGGCGGCCACGCGTACGGCTGGGTCTACCCCGGGCCGATGGGCTCGGTCCTGACGCCGGCTCTCCTCGGCCCCGCTGAGGCGCGGGACCTGCCGAACGCTTCGACGCTCTGCGGCGCGTGCGCGCAGGTGTGCCCCGTCAAGATCCCGCTTCCCGACCTGCTGCGAAACCTGCGCGAAGAGCAGGTCGAACAGCGCCTCCGGCCCGCCGGCGAGCGGCTGGCGATACGTCTCTGGGGATTGCTGGCCCGGCACCCGTTCCTCTACGGTGTGGCTTCCGGCGTCATCGCGCGCGCGCTCAGGCTCTACGCCGGCAGGGACGGCGCGATCCGTCGGCTCCCGCTCGGCCGCGGCTGGACCCTCGGGCGCGATTTCCCCGCGCCGTCGGGCCGCACGTTCCGCGAGCTCTATGTCAGGCGGGGTCGCGCGTGAGCCGCGAACGTATTCTCGAACGCGTCCGCTCCCGCTGTCGCGCGCTCGCGGCACGCAAACCGATCGCGCCGGAGCGCGCGACCCCGGCCCGCGGGCCCCTGCCCCGTCGGCCCGATGATCTCGTCGACGCCTTCCGAGCGAAAGCCCGTGCGCTTGCCAGCACCGTCATCGGGCCGGTCGACGCTGGAAAAGCTCCGGAGACGGTCGCCATGTGGCTCACGGAAACGAACCTCGGCAAGCGGGCGGTGATTTGGCCCGAACTCGCAGGCATGAACTGGAGAACCGCAGGCATCGACGTCGAGGCGCGGGAGGCGCTGGGGACGGATCTCGTCGGCATCACCGGCGCATTTTGCGCCGTGGCCGAAACGGGAACCCTGGTGTTACTCTCCGGCGCGACGACGCCCGCCACCGTCAGCCTGCTCCCCGAAACTCACGTCGCGCTCGTTCCGTTGAAGCGCGTGGTCGCGTATATGGAGGACGCCTTCGATCTCCTTCGCCGGGAACGCGGCGGACCACCGAGGGCGATCAATCTGGTTTCCGGCCCTTCGCGCACGGCCGACGTCGAGCAGACGGTAACCCTCGGCGCGCACGGACCCTACCGCGTGGCGGTAATCCTCGTGAGAGGCGATCCTTAGGCAAAACGGACCAAAGGGGCCTCGAGCTCGAACACGCGCCTCGCGTCGGGCTCGGTGTCGGCGGCTCGGACGGCGGCGCCCGATTCTCTCCGGCTGTTGATTCGGTTGCGGCGGCCGAAATCCGAAGCGACGCAAACCGGGCCACCCTTCTTCCCGCCAACAACTAGTCGATGTACTCGTAAAGCGGCAGTGTGAGAAATTCGGCGAACTCGTCGTTCGTCGTGAGCTGGTCGAACAGCCTGGCCGCGAGCTCGTATTTGCCCGCCGACCATTGCGCCTCCCCGACGTGTTTGCGCACGTTCGCGAGCTCCTCCGGCAGGAGCTGCCGGAAGAGCTCGATGTCCACCTTGCGCCCGTCGTCGAGCTTGCCCTTCGGGCTTCGTATCCATTGCCAGAGCTGGGCCCGCGATATCTCGGCCGTTGCGGCGTCTTCCATGAGATGGTGGATCGGCACGCACCCGACGCCGGCGAGCCAGGAGCCGAGGTACTGAAGCCCCACGTCGATGTTGTGCCGCACGCCCGCCTCGGTGATCGGCCGCGCGGGGCCGAACGCGAGCAGGTCTGCCGCCTTCACGCTCACCTCCTCGCGCTTTTTGTCGATCTGGTTGGGTCGTGGCATCAGCCGGTCGAATACCTCTCGGGCCAGCGGGACGAGGCCCGGGTGCGCGACCCAGGTGCCGTCGTGGCCGTCCGTCGCCTCGCGCTCCTTGTCGGCTCGAACCTTGGCGAGTGCGTCCTCGTTCGCCTTCGGGTCGTTCTTGATCGGGATCTGCGCCGCCATTCCGCCCATCGCATGCGCGTTGCGCCGGTGGCAGGTCTTGATGAGGAGCTGCGTGTAGGCGCGCATGAACGGCACGGTCATCGTGACGAGTCCCCGGTCGGCGAGCACGAAGCCTTCGCGGTTACGGAACTTCTTGATGCAGGAAAAGATGTAGTCCCAGCGTCCGGCGTTCAGCCCCGCCGAGTGCTCGCGCAGCTCGTAGAGAATCTCGTCCATCTCGAATGCGGCGAGGATGGTCTCGATCAGCACCGTAGCCCGGATCGTCCCACGCGGGATGCCCAGCTCGTCCTGTGCAAGGTTGAAGACGTCGTTCCACAGGCGTGCCTCGAGATGGCTTTCCATCTTGGGGAGATAGAAGTACGGGCCGGATCCTCTCTCGATCAGCTCGCGGGCGTTGTGGAAGAAATAGAGACCGAAGTCGAACAGGCTTCCCGAAATCGGTTCACCGTCGACGAGCACGTGCTTCTCTGGGAGATGCCAACCACGCGGACGCACCATCAGGGTCGCGGTCTTTTCGTTCAGCACGTACTGCTTGCCCTCGGGGCTCGCGAAGCGGATCGTGCGGCGAACCGCGTCCCGCAGGTTCAGCTGCCCCTGGATGAGATTCGACCAAGTGGGTGTGTTCGAGTCTTCGAAGTCCGCCATGAACACGCTCGCACCGCTGTTGAGCGCGTTGATGATCATTTTCCGATCCACGGGCCCGGTGATCTCCACTCGGCGATCCGCGAGGTCCTTGGCCACGGGTGCCACGGTCCAGTCGCGGGCACGCACCGAGGCCGTGTCGGAAAGGAAATCGGGATCGCGGCCACCGTCGATCTCGCGCTGGCGGGCCGACCGGTGGGCGAGCAACTCCTCGCGACGGGCCCCGAATGCACGGGCGAGCTTCGAAACGAAAGACACCGCCTCGGGGGTGAGGATACCGGCGAAATCGCCTTCGGTGCTCGCACGCACTTCGACGCCGGCCGGGTAGGAAACGGATTTAGCCATGGCGCTTCTCCAGACGATCGAGCTGAATCAGCAGGGTGCCGGCGTCGCTCACCTCGAACTTGCCCGGCTGCTCGACATTGAGGAGGCGGATGACGCCGTCCTCGGCGTAAAGAGAGTAGCGCTGCGACCGCGTTCCCCTGCCCTGCGCGCTTTGGTCCACGTCGAGTCCCACCGCACGCGTGAACTCGGCGTTGCCGTCACCGAGCATCCGGATCTTCCCGTCGATCTCCTGGCTCTTGCCCCATGCCCCCATCACGTGCGGGTCATTGACGCTGACGCAGAGGATTTCATCGATGCCTTTGGCTTTGAACTGGGCGTACTGTTCCAGAAAGCCCGGAACATGACGTGCGGAGCAGGTAGGCGTAAAAGCGCCCGGAACCGCGAAAAGAACGATGCGCCGCCCGCGGGTAAGCTCGTCCATACTGCGGGTTTGCGGTCCATCGGCGGTCATCTCGAAGAGCGCGGACGAGGGCAAACGGTCGCCAATCTTGATGGTCATGCCGATCTCCTTGCCTCCAGGAAACAATGCGGACGACGAACCGCGAGTTGGCCCCTATTTATGCGCCAAACCGAGCGGCTTTTCTACTGCGCGTTGTCCGTATCGTTTCGCGTTGACCCTCCGGCTTTCCGCGTCTAACGTGGGACGGGATCGTCGAGCAACAATTCCGGGGAGAGCATGGTTAGAGCTAAGGGCGGGCCCATTCTGCTCGCCGTCGGGGCGCTTGCGTGCGTCGCGCAGGCGCCGGCCGCGCAACAGACCTTCGACATCAACGTCGGTCATCGCTCGGATGCGCTCCGCTGGAGCATCGCCGGAGACCTGTCGGGCTCGCTTTCGCCCAATGTCCTGTCCGAGCTCAGGTGGGAAAACCTCGATATCGTTCAGCTTTCGGTCGGATGGAAGCTGGACACGGAACGAGGGCTGCAGGTGCGGGGCAATGCGGCCTACGGATGGATTTACGATGGCAGCAACCGGGACTCCGACTACCTTGGCGATGGGCGAACCCTCGAATTTTCGCGATCCGAGAACGAGACGCGCGACGATGACGTGCTCGACCTTGCGGTCGCCGTAGGTTATCGCCTCACTCACCGGTTCGACCGCAGCGCGGTGCACGTGACGCCACTTCTCGGCTTGTCGCGGCACGAGCAGCGGCTCCGAATCACGAACGGATTTCAGACCATCCCGCCTCTCGGGCCTTTTCCGGGTCTCGACAGTACTTACCGGACGGAGTGGACGGGTCCGTGGGTAGGCATAGAGCTGGCGGGCGAGACAACGGAAAGGGTCGGTGGATTCGTTCGCCTGGAGCACCACTGGGCGGACTACAGCGCGGACGCCAACTGGAATCTACGGGACGATTTTCAGCACCCAAGGAGTTTCGCGCACGAAGCGGACGGCACGGGGCTCGTCGCGTCGGTGGGCATCGTCGGTGTCGTTCACCAGAAGTGGTCGGCAAGACTCAGCTACGATTACCAGAGGTGGCGCACGGACCCCGGCATCGACCGCGTGTTCTTCGCCAACGGCGCGGTCGCTGCGACCCGCTTGAACGAAGTGGAATGGACTTCGCGCACGATCTCACTCGGACTGGAGCTGGCGCTGTGAATACCCGGTTCCGCTAGGCGAGAAGAATCTTCGAGACCGCCCGCGGTTGCTCGCGCACGAGCCGGGGCACGAGATAGCCGGGCAGGCGCGCGCGCATTGCCTGATGCAATTCGAGCGAACGTTCCTCCGGGACGTCGTAGTGCGCGGCGCCCTCGACCCGATCGAGCTGGTGGAGGTAGTAAGGAAGGACGCCGGCCGCAAAGAGAGCGTCGCTCAAATCACAAAGCGCATCGGCGTTATCATTGACGCCGGCGAGAAGGACGGACTGGTTGAGCAAGGTGATGTGCGCGCCCGCGAGCCGCACGCATGCGTCTCGCACTCCCGAATCGATCTCGTTCGGGTGATTGGCGTGCAGCACCACAACCGGCTTGAGTCGCGAGGATACCAATGCGTTCACGAGACCGTCCGTCACGCGCTCGGGCAACACTACCGGGAGACGCGTGTGCACGCGCAAGCGTTCGACGTGCGCGTTCACGGCAAGGACACCGATGAGATCGGCGAGTCGAGCGTCGGACATCGTCAGCGGATCGCCACCACTCAGTATCACCTCTCGAATCGAACTCGTACCGGCGATGTACCGCAGCGCGTCGTTCCATCGATCCGTAGCCGGATTTGCCTCACCGTAGGGGAAGTGCCGACGGAAACAGTAACGGCAGTGGATCGCGCACGCGCCCGTCGTCGTCAAAAGAACGCGCCCCTCGTATTTGTGCAACACCCCCGGCGCCACCATCGAAGCCAGATCGCCGACCGGATCTGCGGTGAAACCCGGCACCGACCTGAGCTCGCAGTCAAGGGGCAGAACCTGGGCCAGCAGCGGGTCGTGCGGATCACCCCTTTTCATGCGGGCGAGGTAGCCGCGCGGCACACGCAAGGGGAAGCGCCGCGCGGCGGCGCGGGCCGGATCGATAAAGGCCGGATCGAGGCCGAGAAGCCGAACAAGCTCGGCAGGATCGGTGATCGAGCGTGCGAGCTCTCGCTGCCATGCGGCCGACTGCCCAGCCGCGCGGGTTCCGGGTATCATAGCGCGCTCTTTTTTCCGGGTAGACGTATCAGGGGTCCCATGGCGACTTACAGCACGAACGAATTCAGGTCAGGGCTTAAGGTGATGCTCGACGGCGATCCGGCCGCGATCATTGAAAATGAGTTCGTGAAGCCGGGCAAGGGCCAGGCCTTCAACCGGGTGAAGATACGCAATCTCAAGACGGGTCGAGTGATCGAGCGCACGTTCAAGTCGGGGGACACGATCGAGGCGGCGGATGTGGTCGACGCCGAGATGCAGTACCTGTACAACGACGGCGAGTTCTTTCACTTCATGCAGCCGGAAAGCTTCGAGCAGGTCGCGGCCGACAAGAACGCCGTGGGCGACGCGGCGAAGTGGCTCAAGGAGCAGGACGTCTGCCTCGTAACGCTCTGGAACGGTACCCCGCTCTCGGTAGAGCCGCCCCACACGGTGATCCTGAAGATCGTCGAGACCGATCCCGGTGTCAGGGGAGACACCAGCGGCGGGGGCGGCAAGCCGGCGACACTCGAAACCGGCGCTGTCGTGCGCGTGCCGCTTTTCGTGCAGACCGGTGAACTCGTGAAAGTGAACACCCGCACGGGCGAGTACATCTCGCGCGCGTGATCCGGTGCCCGGGAAGACCTGGCGACCGACCGCGTCGCTGGCGAGGCTGAAGCTCCGCGCGGAGCTCCTCGCCCGGATACGGACATTCTTCTCGACCCGTGGCGTACTCGAGGTCGAGACACCGATTCTCTCGAGGCACGCGGCAACCGACCCGCATCTCAATACGATCGGCACCGTGCCGGCGGCGGAAGGCGCAGGAACGCGGGCGCTTTACCTGCACACGTCCCCGGAGTTCGCCATGAAACGGCTGCTCGCCTCCGGGTCCGGATCGATTTATCAGCTTTGTCACGTCTTCCGGGCGGGCGAACGCGGTCGCTGGCACAATCCCGAATTTACGCTCCTCGAATGGTACCGGCCGGAGTTCGACCACCATGCACTCATGCAGGAGGTGGCAGACCTCGTATCCGAGGTGCTCGTCGGTCACCTGGTCCTCGGTGCGGTCGAGAAGCTGACGTACAGAGAGGCATTCGAGGCCCACACGGGCATCGACCCGCACCGCGCCACTGCGGCTCAGCTCGCGACGGCAGCGGCCGAGCGGGGGATCGTCGTTGAAGGACGGGGGATCGAGGAGGTCGACGCCTGGCGCGATCTGCTCCTTACGCACCTGGTCGAACCCCACCTCGGACTCGGCCGACTGACTTTCCTCTACGACTACCCGGCCTCGCAGGCAGCGCTTGCGCGCATTCGAGCCGGAGACCCTGCCGTCGCCTCGCGTTTCGAGCTGTATCTCCACGGGATCGAGCTTGCAAACGGCTTTCACGAGCTCGGCGACCTTGGCGAGCAACGTGCCCGCTTTGAACGGGACAACGCCGAACGCAAGCGCCTCGGACTGCCGGTCATGCCGGTCGATGAGCTCTTGCTTGCGGCGCTCGCCCACGGCCTGCCCTCCTGTGCGGGCGTCGCGCTGGGCGTCGATCGCCTGGTGATGCTGGCGGCCGGCTCACGGTCACTTGAGGATGTGATCGCCTTCCCGATCGACCGGGCGTAGACGCCCAGACTACGAGGGTCGCGCAGCCTCGTCAGCTCTCGAGCCAGAATGTCACCGGACCGACGTTGGTCAGCGTCACCTGCATGTCGGCCCCGAAGACACCGGTCGACACCCGGATCGAATGTTCCCGCACGGCGCACACCAGGCGATCGTAGAGCCGCGCGCCGGTCTCGGGGTCCGCCGCCGGGGTGAAACTCGCGCGCGACCCCTTGCGCGTATCAGCGGCGAGCGTGAATTGCGGAACCAGTAGAACATCGCCGCCGACATCGCGCACGCTGCGGTTCATTCTTCCCGATTCATCCGGGAACACCCGGTAGGTCACGAGCCGGTGTGCGAGCCGATCCGCGCTGTCCTCGTCATCGCCGCGCTCTACAGCGACGAGGACGAGGAGTCCCGGTCCGATTGCAGCAACTGTCTCGTCGCCCACGTCGACGCGCGCTTCGCTGACGCGCTGCAGAAGCGCGATCAGGAGACGCGCACCGGGAACCGTTGCCCCGGGACGCAAAACGCCAGGGCTCGGAGGAGACTAGAGGCCGCCGGCGGCGGCGAGCCGAGGTGCTTGCTGCTCCGCATAGTCCGCGGCCACCATTGCGTCGGCGGGAAGCGTGACATCCATCGCAACGGGCAGATGATCGGTGATCGCGTGATTCAGCACCCGCACGCTGTCGACGGCGATGGAGGGGGAGACGAGAATGTGATCGATGTTGCGTCGGGGCCGCCAGCTCGGGAACGTATGCAGACCGTGCGTGGGTTCGGCCAATCCGGAGCGTCGCAGAAACCACTGCAGTTCCTCGCTTTCGGAACGGCAGTTCAGATCGCCCATCAGGATCACCTGTCGGTGGCCTTGGACGAACTCGGCGATGCTCGCGAACTGTCGCAGGCGGGCACGACGTCCCAGCGCCAAGTGCACGATGAGCAGCAACAGGGAGCCGTTGCCTATGCCAAAGCGCGTGCACAGCGCCCCGCGCCCGGGGATCATCCCCGGCAGCCTCATTTCCGTCACCTCGCTCGGGCGATGACGACTCAGCAGGCCCAAGGTGTGCTGCGCAAATCTTCCGAGATTGCGGTTTGTCTGGTCGTACCAGTAGGGAAACCGGGATCGCAGGGCAAGGTACTCGGTCTGGTTTATGAATCCGCTGCGCAGACTTCCGCCGTCCGACTCCTGCAGTCCGACGAAGTCGAACTCGTTCGCAAACTCCGCGATCCGGTCCAGCGTATCCAGTCGCTCCGGATACGGGAGAAAGTGTTTCCAGCTGTGCGTGACGTAGTGGTGATACTTGCTGGAAGCGATCCCGGCCTGGATGTTGTAGCTGAGCAAACGCAGGCGGCGGGTCGGGCCTGCTTGCGGTACTGCATGAATCTGCCGCGGAAGCACGGGTGCGCTCGCTCGAAGTCGAATGCGGGTCGGGATCTCGTCGTGCTCGTTTCTCATCTCAAATTAGCCCAATCTCGGCCAACCGCAAGGCAGGCGCGCCGCTCCCGACGATCGGTAGCAGCGCAGGGGACCGCCGGATTATAACAGCCGGGCGCACGAAGCGCGGGTCGATAAGGCCTGCCGGCGGCGGGCGCACTTAATTCACGACGGGAGCCGAGCAGGACTCGTGAACCGGGGAACCCAAAAGTTGCGAACGGAAGTAACTGCGGCGCTAATGGCTCGAGACGGCGCTTCAACCAGGAAGAGGAGGAGCGATGATTCCTCGAAAAACGAAAAGCCCCCGGCCGTGGGGCCGGGGGCTCGAGATATAAAGCCTGGCAGTGTCCTACTTTCACGCGGGGAGACCCCGCACTATCATCGGCGCTGAGCGTTTTCACTTCCGAGTTCGGAATGGGATCGGGTGGTTCCCGCTCGCTATGGCCGCCAGGCAAACCGCTTGCGTTGCGGCACGGGCCGCAACCGATATCCGGAAAAGCAAAGCAAGGCTTGTTGCATTCAGTCGCTGACCATACCCAACCTCTTGGGTGTTATATGGTCAAGCCTCACGGGCAATTAGTACGGGTTAGCTTCACGCCTCACAGCGCTTCCACATCCCGCCTATCAACGTGGTGGTCTTCCACGGCCCTTCAGGGGAGTCGAGCTCCCAGGGAGATCTCATCTTGAGGTGGGTTTCCCGCTTAGATGCTTTCAGCGGTTATCCCGACCGAACTTGGCTACCCGGCAATGCCATTGGCATGACAACCGGCACACCAGAGGTTCGTCCATCCCGGTCCTCTCGTACTAAGGACAGATCCTCTCAAATCTCCAACGCCCACCGCAGATAGGGACCGAACTGTCTCACGACGTTCTGAACCCAGCTCGCGTACCACTTTAAATGGCGAACAGCCATACCCTTGGGACCGGCTACAGCCCCAGGATGTGATGAGCCGACATCGATGTGCCAAACACCGCCGTCGATATGAACTCTTGGGCGGTATCAGCCTGTTATCCCCGGAGTACCTTTTATCCGTTGAGCGATGGCCCTTCCATACAGAACCACCGGATCACTATGACCGTCTTTCGACCCTGCTCGACTTGTATGTCTCGCAGTCAAGCACCCTTATGCCATTACACTCGACGCACGATTTCCGACCGTGCTGAGGGTACCTTCGCGCTCCTCCGTTACTCTTTGGGAGGAGACCGCCCCAGTCAAACTACCCGCCACACACTGTCCCCGGCCCGGATAACGGGTCAAGGTTAGAACCTCGAAACTGCCAGGGTGGTATTTCAAGGTTGGCTCCACGCCGGCTGGCGCCGGCGCTTCAAAGCCTCCCACCTATCCTACACAGGCAATTTCAAAGTTCAGTGTGAAGGTGTAGTAAAGGTTCACGGGGTCTTTCCGTCTTGCGGCGGGAACGCTGCATCTTCACAGCGATTTCAACTTCGCTGAGTCTCGGGTCGAGACAGTGTAGCCATCGTTACGCCATTCGTGCAGGTCGGAACTTACCCGACAAGGAATTTCGCTACCTTAGGACCGTTATAGTTACGGCCGCCGTTCACCGGGGCTTCGATCAGGAGCTTCGCCTTGCGGCTGACCCCATCAATTAACCTTCCGGCACCGGGCAGGCGTCACACCCTATACTTCCGCTTTCGCGTTTGCAGAGTGCTGTGTTTTTGATAAACAGTCGCAGCTACCGATTCTCTGCGACCTCTCTCGGCTCCAGACGCGAGGTCCTTCACCTAACAGAGGCACACCTTCTTCCGAAGTTACGGTGTCAATTTGCCGAGTTCCTTAACCCGAGTTCTCTCAAGCGCCTTAGGATTTTCACCTCGCCCACCAGTGTCGGTTTAGGGTACGGTCGCCCGTGACCTGAAGCTTAGAGGCTTTTCCTGGAAGCATGGCATCGATCACTTCGGTCTTCCCGAAGGAAGACCTCGTCGTCACGTCTCGACTAAGCCGCACGGATTTGCCTATGCAGCACGTCTACACGCTTAAACCGGGACAACCAACACCCGGCTGACCTAGCCTTCTCCGTCCCCCCATCGCAGTCACGGCCGGTGCAGGAATATTAACCTGCTTCCCATCGACTACGTCTTTCGACCTCGCCTTAGGGGCCGACTCACCCTGCGCCGATTAACGTTGCGCAGGAAACCTTGGGCTTACGGCGAACGGGTTTTTCACCCGTTTTAACGCTACTCATGTCAGCATTCGCACTTCCGATACCTCCAGCGGACCTTACGATCCGCCTTCGCAGGCGTACGGAACGCTCCCCTACCACGTATGAGATCCGAAGACCTCACACATCCGCAGCTTCGGTACACGGCTTGAGCCCCGTTGAATCTTCCGCGCGGGTAGACTCGACCAGTGAGCTATTACGCTTTCTTTAAATGATGGCTGCTTCTAAGCCAACATCCTGGCTGTCTGGGCCCGCCCACATCGTTCACCACTGAGCCGTGATTTTGGGACCTTAGCTGGCGATCTGGGTTGTATCCCTCTTCACGACGGATGTTAGCACCCGCCGTGTGTCTCCCGTGATCGCACTCCTCGGTATTCGGAGTTTGCAACGGTTTGGTAGCCCTAGACGGACCCCTAGCCGTAACAGTGCTCTACCCCCGAGGGTGAAAGTCACGAGGCGCTACCTAAATAGCTTTCGGGGAGAACCAGCTATCTCCGCTCTTGATTAGCCTTTCACTCCGATCCACAGCTCATCCACCACTTTTGCAACAGTGGTTGGTTCGGTCCTCCAGCGGGTATTACCCCGCTTTCAACCTGGCCATGGATAGATCGAGCGGTTTCGGGTCTACTCCCAGCGACTGGTCGCCCTGTTAAGACTCGGTTTCCCTACGGCTCCCCTAGACGGTTAGCCTCGCCACTGAAAGTAACTCGCTGACCCATTATACAAAAGGTACGCCATCACCCCTTGCGGGGCTCTGACTGCTTGTACGCATACGGTTTCAGGTTCTATTTCACTCCCCTCTCCGGGGTTCTTTTCGCCTTTCCCTCACGGTACTGGTTCACTATCGGTCGGCAACGAGTATTTAGCCTTGGAGGATGGTCCCCCCATCTTCAGACAGGATTTCACGTGTCCCGTCCTACTCGATTTCATCCTGAGCGCCTTTTCGTGTACGGGGCTATCACCCTGTATCGCCGGCCTTTCCAGACCGTTCCACTAAAACGCTCAAGACTTAAGGGCTACTCCGCGTTCGCTCGCCACTACTAACGGAATCTCGGTTGATTTCTTTTCCTCCGGGTACTTAGATGTTTCAGTTCCCCGGGTTCGCTTCCTGCACCTATGGATTCAGTGCAGGATGACCTTGCGGTCGGGTTTCCCCATTCGGAGATCCTCG